>CAZJWE010000145.1:0-8756 GCA_964549265.1 uncultured Bacteroidales bacterium
AATTTTGGGGCAAGCGTAACGAAGTTAGCGGACATTATGGACAAACACTAAATAAATACCTATATTTTTCATACCCCTTATCAACCAATTGATCAGATGATATAAATTCAAGTGCGGCAGAATTGATGCAATATCTTTTTCCAGTTGATGGCGGGCCGTCATCAAAAACGTGTCCTAGGTGCGAATCAGCATGTTTGCTGCGTACCTCTTTCCTGACCATGCCATGCGTTGTATCTTTTTTTTCTACTACATTTTTCGGCTCTAAAGGTTTTGTAAAACTTGGCCAACCTGTTCCTGATTTAAATTTATCGGTAGAACTAAATAATGGTTCCCCGGAAACAACATCTACATAAATTCCTGGATCATCCTGATCCCAATATTCATTCTCAAAAGGAGGTTCTGTAGTATTTTTCTGGGTAACTAAAAACTGCATGGAATTTAATTTTTTCACCAAAATATCATGAGAAGGCTTTTCCCATTGGTTCCAATAATTATTATTTGAATTGTCTGACATAATATAAAATTTAAAGATTATAGGTTAGAATATGTCCATAATAATCAGGTATTGAATCAAAATCACAGACAAACTCTATATACATAACGTATAATGCTCTGCAATAGTTTACATTTACATTGCTATTTCTTCTCTTCTTTTAACCAAAGCAAAATAATCACCTTCCAAAGGCAGATATCCCATATCATAGCAAAAATAGTAAATCTTCCCGGCTTTGGTCTTATATACATTGGTGAAAAAATTAAAATTAAAACCTTTGTTGGTCATTTTTTTTCGATGGATTTTCATCTTTCCATTGGGATTTAACTCTGAAAGGATTTTCCGGTTTCTTCGTAGTACCGCGTTGACGTTCCGGATATAATTATTTTCATCTCGTTGTTCTTTATTATGATAATTATTCCGACAAAGATCAGAACAAAATTTTTTATCAACCCGACCATAAATAGACTCACCACAATCTAAACACCTGCGTTTCATTTGGCATTTTTTCGTAAAAATAAAAAATTTTTTATAATCCAAAAAATAAAGGGCAAAAGAAATTATTGATTTCTCTTTTGCCCTTACATAAATTCACGCCAGCACGTTAAATGATGGTTTCAGTTTTTTTTAACTAAAAAGCTGTAAACTGAATTACTTATTCAATCATGTCAACACTTCGCTTGACAAAGTCCGTTAATTCTTTTCCTTTAAGCATGTTATTGGCAAGCAATCCCAGATCAACCAATTGTTTTACTAATCGCTGATCTTTTCCGTAATCCATCATTACGTTGCGTTTGCTTTCGTTTAGCTCATTTTCTTTCTTATTCAATGTTTCGAGCTTGTCTTTATCTTCCTGTTTAATTTCTTCTTCTTTTGTATCTTTTGTCTTTTTCTCTAATTCTGCCTTTTCATTATTGACTTTTTCTATTTCTTTTTCAGTTTCCTGCACTTTATCACCTGTTTTTTTGTTCATGTCATCTATGATTTTCTTCACCAATCGGTGATTTGTATTGACAACAAAAGTATAGCTTTCAGGCATTTCACCATAAAACGGCATTCCTCCGCCTAATTTTGACATATCCTTCATCCTTCTCAGGAATTCTGATTGCGTGATGGTTACCGGCTGGCCTTGTTCACCGAGGTTTTCAAATGACACAATAAAATTTTTGGAACCTGATGGTAGCTGGCTTTCAAATACAGGGCGAAGCCTGTCTTGTTCTACTTGCGAAAGGCCGGAATCTTTTTGCTCTTCCTTTGGAATCAAGCGTTCGGCAATATCCGAATCAACACGGACAAAACGGGCGTTTTCCAATTTTTGTTCAAGATGATTGACAAAATGAGTATCCAGTTGGCCATCCATTACCAAAACATCATACCCTTTTTCTTTGGCGTCCTCTATATATTTATGCTGTTCTTCGGCATTGGAGGAGTACAGGTAAACAATCTTATTGTCTTTATCTGTCTGGTTGCTTTTGATTAATTTTTCATATTCATCAAACGTAAAATATTTTCCGTCGGAATTCTTCAGCAGGCTTATCTTTTTTGCCCGGTCATAAAATTTTTCATCGGACAACATGCCATATTCAATAAAAATCTTCAGATCATCCCATTTTTCTTCAAATGATGGCCGGTCTTTATTAAATATATCGGATAGTTTATCAGCGACTTTTTTGGTAATATGCGATGATATTTTTTTAACATTTGAATCGCTTTGCAAATAACTGCGCGAAATGTTCAATGGAATATCAGGTGAGTCTATCACCCCATGCAATAAAGTAAGAAACTCAGGAACAATGCCTTCTACAGAGTCTGTCACATATACCTGGTTTGCATATAATTGAATTTTGTTTTTTTGCATTTCAATATTGTTCCGTATTTTAGGGAAATACAAAATCCCTGTCAGGTTAAACGGATAGTCTACAAACAAATGGATATAGAAAAGCGGTTGTTCATATCCGGGGTAAAGTTTACTGTAAAAATTATAATAATCATCATCTTTTAATTCTTCAGGGCTTTTAGTCCATAAAGGAGTGGTGTCATTGATAATATTATCTTTATCTGTTTCAACTTCCTTGCCGTCTTTCCATTCTTTTTGTTTTCCGAATGCAATGGGAACAGGCAAAAATTTACAATATTGGTCAAGCAGCTGCTGAATTTTATGCTCTTCAAGGTATTCTTTTGAATCTTTGTCAATGTGCAATATTACATCTGTTCCTCTTTCCTCTTTATCTACTTCCTCCATCATATACTCAGGATTTCCTTCACATATCCATTTCATTGCTTTGTTGTCTTCTTTATAAGACTTTGTCCTTAACTCTACCTTATCTGAAACCAAATAAGATGAATAAAAACCCAATCCAAATTTACCAATAATAGCATCTGTCTGATTTTTATACTTTTCTAAAAAATCTTCAGCACTTGAAAAGGCAATTTCATTGATATATTTATTGATCTCCTCCCTGGTCATTCCCACTCCCCGGTCAGAAATGGTTATGGTTCCGTTCTTCTTATCCACAGAAATCCGTATGGTTAAATCTCCAAGTTCTCCTTTAAATTCATTAACAGAAGCAAGAGTTTTAATTTTTTGGGTTGCATCTACTGCATTCGCAACAATTTCTCTTAAAAAAATCTCATTATCGGAATATAAATACTTCTTTATGATAGGGAATATATTATCCGAAGTTACATCAATTTTACCTTTTTGCATATTCTCTTGAATTTTAGCGTTATACAATATATGTTATTTTTTTATTTTTTGTTTTCCAAACAAAAGGCATGCCAAAAACAACAAAAACTGACATTTAGGCATAAAAATTAAAAAATGACTGCTTAAATGACAAAGCAAAAATAATTAATATGGGCTTTTTGAAAAATATTTATAGGATAATATAACAAATCGTTCAATTTTTCGTAAACTCATTATAACTTTACACTTTAATTATAAACATTAAATTACTATGATTAAAAAATTTACATATCTCATTGTTTTATTGATGATATCGTCGTCTTCTTCTATGTTCTCACAATACAAAGTAGAACAATGTGATACTTTTTTAAACCAATTGGATGCACAGGGGGAAAAACAGGGGTGCTGGGCAAAATATTACACTGACAAAACCATCCGGTACAAAGCCTATTTCGTTGATGGACAACCAACAGGAAAAGTAATAAGATATTATGAAAATGGAGAAAAAATGGTTGAGATGATATTTACCGAACAAAAAAATAAAGTGAAAGCCACCCATTATTTCAGAAATGGCAATATTGCTGCCAAAGGCAATTATATAAACAAACAACGCGATAGCATCTGGAACTTTTACAGTTATTATGAACAAAAGCTGATTGTACAGGAACAATATGACCATGGGACTAAAATTGGAAAAACAAAACGGTTTTATGATAGTGGCAACCTTTCTGAAGTTGTTGAATGGAAGGAAGGTACAAAAGACGGTGAATGGAATCAGTATTATGACAATGGAACCCTCCGTTTAGAAGCCCATTATGAAGATGGAAAAGTACATGGAGATTTCAATGCTTATCATTATAATGGCAATATTCACATAGATGGTTATTATAAAAATGACTTAAAACATGGTGAATGGAAATTTTACAGTAAAGAAAGAGAATTAAAATACACCATTGTATATGAAGATGGTGAAGCTTTAAATGAAGAAATCCTTGAAGAAAGAGAAGAAGAATTCTTCAAAAAGGTTGAAGAAAACAAAGGGAAATATTCCGAACCATCAATCAATGATATGTCAACACCTCCCGAAAGCAGATAAAGTATAGATAAATGATAAAAAAACAACTTTGCTTTACTTTATCCTGCTTTAAATAATAAACGGAATACAACAAACTCTACGGAAATCACTTCGATGTCTGCGAGGAATAAAGGTATATCAGGTGTTTTTGTAATGTGTGGGTATAACAATGAAGCAAAATGAATAAAAAAAGGGTTTTACTAGCAATGAGCGGAGGAATAGATAGTTCCATTTCTGCATTGCTGTTGCAAAAAATGGGCTATGAAGTAAAAGGGATCACATATAAAGTAATAAATGATCCGTTGATTGATATCACACTGGAAAAAGCAGCCAACATTGCAGAAAAATTAAAGATCAACCACATAATTAAAGATATTACAACCTCTTTCCGCGAAAATGTAATAGAGTATTTTATGAATGAATACCTTGCCGGCCGGACACCCAATCCATGTGTATTTTGCAATCCCACAATAAAATGGACAACATTGATTGATTCTGCAAAAGAGACCGGGTGTGATCATGTGGCGACAGGCCACTATGCCACTATAACCCGATCGAACAAAAGATGGATATTGAAGCAAGGGAATGACGATAAAAAAGACCAGTCTTACTTCCTTTGGCGCTTATCACAAAATCAACTGGCGCACACCCTTTTTCCGTTGAGCGGTTTAAAAAAAGATAACGTAATGGATATTGCCAAACAAGAAGGGCTTGATGAACTATTAAACCAAAAAGAAAGCCAGGAAATATGCTTTATCCCGGATAATGATTACAGGCAGTTTCTGGTGGACAATGTCCAACATTTACATGAAAAAACAGGGCCGGGAAATTTTATTAATGCCAAAGGTGAGATTTTAGGACAACATCAAGGACACCCGTTTTATACTATCGGACAACGCAAAGGACTTAATGTTGCCGTAGGACACCCGTTGTACGTTATCAGTATACATCCGGAAGACAATACCATTGTACTGGGGAAAGAAGATGAATTAAAACAGACAGAAATTTTTGCCCAAGACATTAATATGATCAAATATGAACAAATCCCAAGCCAATTCGAGGCCAATATCAGAATCAGATATAACCATAAAGGGGCGAAAGGATTGATTCAGAAACAAAACAAGGGTATAAAAATCACATTCAAAACCCCCGTTTCCGCTGCTACACCCGGTCAATCAGTTGTTTTTTACGACAACGATGAAGTCATTGGCGGTGGGATTATTCAAAGGCACGTGGAGGACAAAAACCAAATGAAAAAAACCGGTTGATTTTAACGCTTTTCATATTGATTTTAGACAAAAAAGAATGTGCAGTAAAATGAATAGAGGCTGTGTATCATGACAGATAAAAAAATAAATAAATGATTAAAAAGTGTAAATATTGTATCATACTCATCCTTGTTTATGGATTAAGTATTCATTTTTCACGGTCTGAAGATTATAGCATATACCTGCTATATTTGGCCGATAAAGGCCAAAACAATTATTCCATTGACAAGCCGGGGAATTTTCTTTCAGAACGTGCTATCCAAAGGAGGAATAAATCGAATATAGATATTGCCATGAATGATTTGCCTGTTTCGAAGCAATACATTGATTCCATTAAATCATTTGGCCTCAATATTCATAATACTTCTAAATGGTTAAATGCTGTGGCTGTTGACTCAATATTGCCCGGTTTGGCTGATTCGTTGCTGAAGTTTTCTTTTGTTAAGTCTGTTAAAAAGGTATATACCTATAAAAAGACAAAGCATAAAATTGAAAAGTTCAATGATTTTAAAGACATATCCCTTTACATAAATAATACAAACAAAGAAACAATACATTACGGGGCATCCTCCCGCCAGATTCAAATCCACCAGGGCGATTATTTACATCAACAAGGATATTTGGGGCAAGGCATTCGGATTGCTATATTGGATGCAGGGTTTAAAAACACAGATAAACTGGAAGGGTTTTCGCATCTTTATTCAAACAATCAAATCCTTGGGATCAAAGACTTTGTTGAGAATGATGATTCTGTTTATGAAAATCATCACCATGGCACCCATGTTTTATCCATTATAGGATGTTGGGTAGAAGATCATTTGATTGGTACGGCGCCGGAAGCAGATTTCTATTTAATCAAAACAGAAGATGTTACTTCAGAGTTTTTAATTGAAGAGTTTAACTGGGTTGTTGGGGCTGAATATGCTGACAGTGCAGGTGCAGATATTATTAATACATCGCTGGGATATTATCATTTCGACGACACGAGCCAAAATCATGCATATTCTGACATGGATGGAAATACAACTATGATATCCAGGGCCGCCGATATTGCAGCATCTAAGGGTATGCTGATTATAGTAAGTGCAGGGAACGAAGGTGATACGAAGTGGCGTTACATTACAGCGCCGGCTGATGCCGACAGCATTTTGTCCATTGGTGCTATTGATACATCCGGGACAATAGCTGGCTTCTCTTCCAGAGGCCCTTCGTCTGATCATAATACAAAACCCAATATTGTTGCCGTAGGCAAAGGCAGTGTAATCCTCAAAGAAAATGGCGAATTTGCCCAGGGAAATGGCACATCATATGCATCGCCAATAATTTCGGGGCTTGCAGCGTGCTTATGGCAGGCACACCCTGATGTATCCAACTATCAATTAATGAAAGCCATTGAACAAAGTGCTTCGCGTTATCTAACTCCAGACTCCACCTACGGATTTGGAATACCTGATTTTAAAACCGCTCATAAAATCCTCTCTCATTATAAGGCTTCGCCAGATACATTAAATAAGAACATAGTCAATGTTTTTCCAAATCCATTTTATGATGAGTTAAACCTTTATTTCACCAAAAAAATCATCGAACCTGTCAACATTAAAATTTTTGATCTCAAAGGCCATGTTTTATATTCACGTACAGCTCCTCTGAATAAATATTATTATTCGTTTTTAATCCTAAATGACCTCTCATTTCTTTCTAATGGTATGTATGTATTGGAAATTAAAAGCCGGGGTGTGCATTCAAGAATTAAAATTGTAAAACAGAAAGGGAAAACGTATTAAACGCTCACTTTGCCATCTTTATTAACGTTGGTATTACAGCAGGGGATAGTCCAATTTAAAAGAATTACATTTAAAAGGGCTTTTTTCAAATCAAATGAAGGAAAATATGGCAAAGTTTGGATACTGAGAGCTGTAGGCTTTGTATGTGGTAAACGGTCTATGTAAATACATTTCAAAACACTACTGATTCATGATCTGTTGAAAATCAGATGGCAATTCTTCTTCTTTTTTCTTTTGTTCCATTACATCCGATATGCCTTTAAAAAATATGTAGCCGTTTTCTGCTGCATGTTTGGCTGCCTCTTCGGTATCTTTAACAAGGAGCATTGGGATGCCTATTTTTTGGGTTTCTTCGGCAAAACGTTCTACCCGTAATAACTTAGATTTAAGCCCGATATTCCGGATATAAATCGCCAAAATCCGTTGCGGATATTCTTTCGCAATGGTGGTATATACTTCCGGGTCATGTTGTCCGCTATCTCCTATCAATATAAACTTCATATTGCCATACACATTCAGGATTCTTCTGATATGTTGAAATTTATGACGAGTGACATCTTTCGTCTTCACAAAAATGAACAAATTCTTTCTGTATTGTTTAAGAATTAAAGGCCCGTTTGGAATCTCATTGATATCACAAAAATCTTTTATAAGGTCATACAAATTCCAGTCACTGTTCGACACATAAAATACCGGGTTGTTCTGTTCATGATTTGTCCCGTTTCGCAATGCCTTATAAAAGGCTGCTATTCCACTAAAGGCTACACGGGATTTGGCATTCTTCAGGAGTAAAATGTATAATTTTCTGAGCTTACTTGTAGCATAAGAAACCAAAATTGTATCATCAATATCTGAAATAACCCCATATTGTGCCGTATTTTCATTGGTGTTCATTATGTTGCCTGTGGCTTCAATTTTCTCCTGGGAAGGAATGATTGTATCTATGATTTCATAATGTATTTCAGTGTTGTGCTCATGTATATTTTCATTCTTTGCTGAACGATCAATAATGATTTCAAAGATGCCTTTTTCATTGGCTTTAACAATTTGTTCGTCTCCATTATAGCTTATTTTAATCCTCACAAAAGGAATATAAATGCCCCAATACCGGTTAGCAATGTCTGCAATATTTTTCCATTTATTTTTTGGAAACTTGTGCCTGGAAATTTTTGTTTCTTCAACAACACACCCCATGATGACTACCTTCTCTTCACCTGCATACCCAAGAAAAGGCATGATCACAGGCTTTTTGAACAATGAAAACCGTTGTTTGTAAGAATACTTTAACTTCATTAACGGATTGGAAATCGTTTTTGAAATTTGATAAAAATCTTTTGTCCAGCGCATAGATTATATTTTATATTATATTACAAGGATACAAATATCTTGCTAAACTATAGGGGACTTCTAATAATTCCTTCGCATCAAAATTTTCAGAGTTTTTCATAGA
>CAZJWE010000146.1:0-8743 GCA_964549265.1 uncultured Bacteroidales bacterium
CGCTTTTTGGGGCTGCGCAAGCCTCGTTATCGAACATTATGATCCAAACACTTGACTTAAGAAACGGACACTGAATAGATGCCTAAACTCAAGAAAAAAAAAGAAAATTACACGTAATTTTCTTTTTGTTGTTTGGTTTAAAAAAAAGTATTATATTTGAATGCTGAATTATTTTAAAATGATATAAATAAATTATTTAAAAAAGAAAAGCTGTAAATTTGTAATAAAACATGGATGATAAACCAAAAAATATCACATACAGAATAGCAAAGTTTTTCTACAAACGGTTGTTGGGCATAAATAAAAAAATCAACAGTGCTGCCAGGGAAATTAATTTTCTAATGTACAAAATGGAATTTGGAGAACGGGATGATGACATATATGTGATTTCTTACCCTAAATCAGGAACTACCCTTGTACAAATGATTTTATATCAGTTAACAACTGACGGAGAAATAAATTTTGATCATTTTGATGATGTATCTCCCTGGATACGTAATGAATCGTTTAAAAATAACAAACCCAAACAGCTTAAATCCCCTCGAATTATAAAATCACATGATATTTACCGAAAATTTGATTTTTTTGCAAAAGGTAGATTTATATATGTATTCAGGAATGTAATGGATGTTGCTGTTTCAAAATATCACCAGGATAAAAATTATAAAGACCCTAAGCTTGATTTCAATACATTTATAGAAGACTTTTTTAAACCGGGAAAATACAATTGGTTTACCTACCACAGGGAGTGGCTGAGGAATAAACGAAAAGCCCGCATTCTTTATCTCCGGTATGAAGATATCCTGAATCATTTTGACCAGGTATTGGAAAAAATCATTGATTTTTGTGAAATTGATCGAAACAAAATTGATTATAACAGAGTAAAAGAGAGGACAAGTTTTGAATTTATGAAAAAACATGAAGATAAATTTGGTGTAAGGCCACCTCAGACACAATTGGTGTATGACCAGTTTTTAAGAAAAGGAAAAATTGGAGACGGGAAAGAGCATTTGACAGAAGAGCAAATGAAAGAATTTAAATTGAATTATGAAAAATACATAAGCCCTGTATTATCACAAAATTAATTTATGGAACAATTATCATTAATATATAATTGATCATTTTTTTTAACCTTTAAATTTTATTATTATGAAAAATTTTAGAAACTTGTTTAAATTGGCCGGTATTTTACTGGGATTATGCGGATTTGCTTTTATGTCATCTTCTTGTAGTAAAGAAAAAGATTGTAAATGCACTTATACAGAAGATGGAGAAACTTATGAAGTATTTACTGTCACCACTTCTGATAAATGTGAAGACTTGGAAGTAGAGTATTCAGGATTATTCAGTTATGGTGAAAAGAACGATATTTCATGTAAAGAACAATAAATATTATATAAAACAAATTTTTAATGATTAAACTTTAAAACTATGAAAAATTTCAAAAATATTTTAAGATTAGCTAGTATAATGCTGGGTTTAGTTAGTATTTCTTTTATGTCTTCTTCTTGTAATAAAGAAAAGGAATGTACATGTACTTACACTTATAATGGAGCATCAATGGAAATGATGAAAGTCACAACATCAGACAAATGTGAAGACTTAGAGTTTTCATATGATGATGAAACATATGAGAATATTAAATGTAAAGAGTAATTAGATTAATACTCTTTCTTTTTTTATTATTTAAAGGGAAGTTTTATGCTTCCCTTTAATATTTTATAGTATTATGAACCGATCCATGAAAAAATATGTTCTTTTAATTTTTGGCTTAATATTTATCTTTTCAGCCATAACAAAGCTTATATACATTGATAAGTTTGAGCTTTTTATATATAGCTTTCATATTATCAGTTTTAACCTTTCTGCCTTAGCAGCACGGATTATTATATCCTTGGAATTGCTTTTGGGCATATTTCTCAATATTCAAAATACCAAAAAACAAGCATGGTGGCTGTCTCTTTTCATGCTCCTGTTTTTTTCGGTTTTCCTTGTTATCCAATTATTTGTTCAACCAGAAAGCCATTGCCATTGCTTTGGTGAAATTATACAATTAAAACCCTGGCCCTCATTACTAAAAAACGCGATATTAATTGCCGGGCTTTTCCTGCTTTTCAATTCTAAAACACTCCTGCCACGAATGCATAAATTATTGGTAATTATAATCATCTTTGCAGGGGTTTTGTCTGTTAATATCTACTCACCACCTGATTTTTTAATGGAAACTCAAACGCAATCACTGAAAAATAATAAATTACATTTATTAAAAAAATTAGAAAAAGTTAATACAAAAGAATGTTTTGAAGGGAAAAAAATGGTTTGTTTTTTTAGCCCTTCATGCAGATATTGTAAAAAAGCAGCATGGAAAACATCTATTATGGTTAAGAAATACGGGATCGAAGAAAATGTCATTTATTTTTTTATGGGAAATCATGAAATAATAAACGCATTTTTTGAGTTATCAGGTTCTTCAAAATTTGATTATAAAATCATTCCTCCTAAAATGCTTTTAAGAATAACAGATGGTGCTATACCTAAAATATTCTTGGTAGAAAATGGAGAAGTTATTAAAAAATATGGCTATAGAGACCTTTCTGAGAAAGAAATAAAAAATTTTTTCATGAATGAACCTGAATCAGAAATCTCTGAGAATTCCGCAGAGTAACCCCTGCGGAACTTTTGATTTTATAAATTTTAATATGACTCTTTCTCATCATCAGTAAAAAAATCTTTGATTGCCATTTCAACGTTATTCGAGGCATCTTTGATGTCTGTTTTTAATTGTTCCCATTCATCTTCTGATGACGTTTCCATCTCATCAATATTTTCTTCCAATTTTTTTAATTCTGCATCTACTTTTTTGATAGCTTCTTCCTGCTCTTCATTGGCATCCTCTTTCCAGGAGCGAACTTCTGTTCTGGTGCTTTCAACATAGTTTTCTAACTCAGCCTGAATTTTACCTTTTTCTTCATAAGCTAAATTTTCAATCTGGTCTGACAGTTGATTGATGTCTTGCTCAATTTGTTCCATATTCTTTTCAAACCGATTTTTATCAATACCTTCTTCTTCTTTTTGCTTCTGTTGTTGTTTACAACTAAGTAGAGTCATAAATGCAATAATTGTTGTAAAAATGATTGTTTTGTTCATAATTAATAATTTTTTAGTTAAACAATGATTAAATTCAAACAATTACCGTGCCATATAACAGATATAACAGGTATTTGAAATGAAACTAACATTATTTAATGAAATAAAGGCAGTATTTTTGTATGTAACTAAATAGAATCTATAATATCTAAATTTTAAAAAAGTTGAATCATGGGTTTACCCTTAGCAATTTTAATTTTTGTTATAGCTACATTAGTTATCATTCTTGCCGGTACTGAATTAACCAGGTATGCTGATAAACTTGCAGATAAAACCGGGTTGGGAGAAGCACTCTTAGGAGCTGTTTTTTTAGGCGGAGTCACATCCATTTCCGGTATTGTTACTTCCATTGTAGCAGCCTATAATAACCATCCGCAATTGGCTATTAGTAATGCGATAGGTGGGATAGCTGCCCAAACGGTTTTTTTGTCTATTGCAGATATTTCCTATCCCAAAGTTAATCTTGAACATGCTTCTGCATCATTGGCTAACTTAATGCAGGGAGTTCTGCTCATTGGTTTGCTCACCCTGGTTATCCTGGGCATTGTTAGTCCCAATGTAACTGTATTCAATATTCACCCATTGTCTTTCATCATGATCTTTGTGTATTTTGGCGGATCCAGGATGATCGCATTAGCCAAAGAAAAACCTATGTGGGGCCCAAAGCTTACCAGTTCTACCGTAAAAGATATTCCCGATAAAGACAATATCAGGAAAACAACCCTAAGCCGGTTAATCATTAAATTTTCATTACTTTCAATTTTAGTTGCCGGTTCAGGATACGGAATAGGTATGTCTGGAATAACCATAGCCAATCAAACCGGATTAAGCGAAAGCTTTGTGGGAACATTGTTTACAGCAGTTGCCACATCTTTCCCGGAGCTGATTGTTTCATTGGCAGCCGTGAGGCAAAGGGCATTGACCTTAGCAGTTGGCAATATCATTGGAGGCAATACATTTGATGTACTATTTGTCGCTTTTTCAGACATTGCATACCAAAAAGGAAGTATTTTGCATAATATCAGCAATGACCAGTCTTTTATCATTGCATTGACCATGCTTATGGTGAGTATATTAATTTTGGGTTTGCTTTACAGGCAAAGGCAGGGGTTTGCAAAAATAGGATGGGAAAGTGCATTGATAATCGCACTGTATGTTATTGGAAATGTTTCTTTGTATTTGTTTTTTTAAACTACTCATAAGTCCAATTTCTCTGCCAATTCATCTATAAACCCATGTTGCCCGGGATATAATTTTTCTTTTGCTTTTTCCAGTGAAAACCACCCGGCCCGGTCAACTTCAGGGAATTCGCCTTGTTTTCCTGAATGAGGAGGCCATTCCATGAAAAATGTGTTGCTATGGATGTTTTCAGCATCAAAATCGCCTTCAGTTGCCCACACATAAACAATTTTGTTGGATGATTGCTTTATAGGAGTCAGTTCCAACCATTCATTCCGTTCGATTGCATATCCTGTTTCTTCCTCAAATTCGCGTTTGGCTGCATCCAACGGTTGTTCGTCATCACCAAAAACACCTTTGGGAATAGACCATACCCCGTCATCTTTTTTTGCAAAAAAAGGCCCTCCCGGATGGACTAACAAAACTTCACATTCATTGTTTTTAAAACGATAAACCAGAATACCGGCACTGAATCGTGGCATAAATTTTATTTATTTTATTTGCATTAAGGTGAAATAAACATTCATGAATAAAACACGAGTTAACCATGAAAAAATATATTCCAAAACGATTTTTTTTCCCAATAATTTTTGATGATGAGCACAGGAATATTGCTTTTATATTTTCTGAGTTTTTCAGCCATATTTCCCAGTAAAGTGGCTGGAGATGAAGTCTGCCCTTTCCCTCCGAGTATGATTAATTCAGATCCGGTTGCACTGGCGGTAGATATTACTTTTTCATCCTGTTTGTCATAATCTGCTAATTCAATATGATAATCAGCGTCTTGAAAAATATATTGAAATTTTTTTATTTTCCGTTCCCCCTTTTTCTTAAGATAATCATACATAGCATCCATAGATGTGATAGGGAAGTAATTTTTAGGCACGGAATAAATATATTGACAGCTCAACCCAGAACCTGTTGTCTTAGCCAGTTTTGCTCCAATTTTAAAGGCTTCTTTTGATTTACTACTAAAATCAATAGCAGCCAGTATATTTGAGATTTGTGGAGGAGGATTTTCCGGGACAACCAACATATCACTTTCTGCAAGGGCTATACTGCGGGCAGAATAATGTTCTTTTCGTTCTTCTTCAGCCTTTTTTCCAAATAATGTTAAATTGACTTTATGTTTTCTTACATAATCAATGATCTCATCCGAAGCATCTTTCGTTTGTATTTGAATCACAATCTGTGTAAACACATTCTCATGCACGTTTTTTTTCACATGTTTTTTCACTTTTTGTTCAATGTGTTCCCATGCAGATTGTTCAATATCCTTTATTTTTTCATCCGTCACGTCTGTAATTTGATATGCCTGGATTACATGTAAAAAAGTGATTTGGTCGGTATGCATGATTTCAGCTAAAAACGCGGAATATTTAATGATATGTTCATCAATATGTGTGAGGTCGAGGCAGGCTAATATGTGTTTGTATTTTTTCATTTAATTATTTTTTTTCATTCATCATCTTTCCTATTAGTTCTTTGTATGATTCCTTTTCTTTTTCTTTTTGAAGTTGAATCACCTGGTAGTATTCTTTTCTTATCCCTTTGAAGAGGCTTCTGCTCATAACAACCAAAATTACCGCAAAGGGCAATCCTGTGGTAATGGCAGCTGTTTGCAATGCCATGAGTCCACCTCCGAACAATAATACTGCTGCTACTCCTCCAATAGAAAAAGCCCAGAATACCCGTTGGTAAACCGGTGTTTCAAGTTTTCCGCCGGAAGTAAATATATCTACCACAAGAGAACCCGAGTCTGACGAAGTAACAAAGAAGCTGATTACCAGTATCATGGCAATTAAATTGGTGATAGATGAAAGGGGAAAATTATCAAGCAACGCATACAAAGAAATAGAGACATCTTCTTTAACAGTACCTGCAATGGCACCAATGTCATTTAACTCCAATGAAATAGCAGTTCCTCCAAAGGCGGTAAGCCATAAAAAAGTGAGCAATGTCGGAACAATCAATACACCAAGCACGAATTCACGGATCGTGCGTCCTACAGATATTCGTGCAATGAACATGCCCACAAACGGCGACCAGGATATCCACCATGCCCAGTAAAAGATGGTCCATTTATCCTGCCAGTCGGTTTGGAGGTAACTCTCCGTCCAAAAACTTTTATAAAAAAATTGCTGAATATAAGTGCCCATGTTTTGAACGTATGAATTAAGAATAAATAAGGTGGGGCCTAACACCAAAATAAATGCAAGCAATAGTGCACCAATGTTAATATTTAGTTCACTCAGGCGCTTAACGCCTGAATCCAGTCCTGATACCACAGAAAGAGTAGCAATCAGTGTGATGATTAAGATAAGGATTGTTTGGACTTGTGGATTAACCGGGATATCAAATAAATAATTCAAGCCGGCATTCACTTGTTTCACGCCGAAACCTAATGAAGTTGCCAATCCGAATACAGTAGCAATGACAGCAAGAATTTCAATAATGTTTCCGATGGGGCCGTTAATTCGATCTCCAAATAAAGGGTAAAACACTGACCGGATCGCCAGAGGAAGTTTCTGGTTGAAAGCAAAGAACGCCAGTGCCATCCCCAAAAGTGCATAAATCCCCCATGCATGAAGCCCCCAGTGAAGAAAAGTAAAATTCATGGCTTCTTCTGCTGTTTTAGCCGCTTTTGCATTTTCCCAGGCAGGATTCATATAATGAAAGACCGGTTCGGCTACACTCCAGAATAATATCCCAATGCCCATGCCGGCACTGAAAAGCATGGCAAACCACGCCATGCGGGTAAATTCAGGACGGGCATCTTTACCGCCCAACCTCACATCGCCATATTTACTGAATGCCATATAAATCATAAAAAACAAGAAGAAATTTACAACCAACACAAAAAACCATCCTGTATTGGTAGCAATTGAATGCTGTATTGTTTCAAAAATGGCTTCCATGGGTTCGCCGACAATCAAAGTAACCCCAATAAACAATAGAATGATAATGGCGGCAGGAATAAATACTGGCGGATAAATATCAATGTATTTTTTTAACTTGGATTTTTTGTTGGAGCTTGTATATGTTCCGGTTTCTTTATTCATAAGCGCTATAAATATGCAACATAAAAATAATATTTATTCATAGAAAATTCAAAAACTACAGCATATTAATGAAACATTCATATAAAAATTGCTTCCAAAATCATTATCTTTGCCCTTTTTAACATACATATATGGCTTTACATTGCGGGATTATCGGAATTACAAATACAGGCAAAACCACGCTGTTCAATTGCATGTCTGACACAAAAGCAGAAGCAACGAATTTTGCGTTTACATCCAGTAAATCAAATATTGGAATTATTAAAGTGCCGGATGAACGGTTATTTAAAATAGCAGATCTTGTTCAACCCCAAAAAGTAACACCAGCCACTGTAAACATTGTGGATATTCCGGGACTGGCCAAAGGGTCAAGCAAAGGAGAAGGCATTGGCAATCAGTTTTTATCCGATATACGGAAAACTGATGCCCTGATTCATGTATTGCGGTGTTTTGATGATGAAAACTTACCACATATCGAGGGGTCAGTTGATCCGGTGAGGGACAAGGAAACTGTAGAACTGGAACTTCAAATCAAAGACCTTGAATCCATTGAGAAAAAACTGGACAGGATTGGAAAAGTCGCGAAATCCGGGGATAAACTGGCGCTCAAACAACAAGAAACGCTTAAACAATATAAAGAGCACCTTGAAAATTTCTTGCCGGCTCGTTCCATCCAATTGAGTGAAGATGAGAAAGAAGCAGTGGCAGATTTATTCCTGCTTTCGGAAAAACCGGTGTTTTATGTATGCAATGTAGACGAAGGTTCTGCTACAACTGGTAATGCGTATGTTGAAAAGGTAAAAGAAGCAGTGAAAGATGAAAATGCATGGGTGATGGTTGTGGCCGGGAAAACAGAAGCAGAAATTGCAGAATTGGAAGATGAAGACGACAGGGCAGAATTTTTAAATGATGCAGGACTCTCAGAACCGGGCGTGAACAGGATCATTCGTATTGCTTACGAAATGCTGAATTTACAAGCATATTTTACTGCTGGAGAAAAAGAAGTACGGGCATGGACAATTAAAAAAGGAGCAACAGCACCTGAAGCGGCTGGTGCTATTCATAGCGACCTGCAACGAGGCTTTATTAAAGCCGAGGTCATTAAATACGATGATTTTATACACTACGGATCGGAACAAGCATGCCGGGAAGCCGGAAAACTATCCCTCGAAGGAAAAAGTTATGTTGTTCAGGATGGCGATTTATTGAATATTAAGTTTAATGTGTAGGGCATTATTTAGTGTTTGTCCATAATGTCCGCTAACTTCGTTACGCTTGCCCCAAAATTGCTCATTTACTTTAGGGGACTTCTAATAATTCCTTTCTTTCAAAAAACAAATATAATGAATAAGATG
>CAZJWE010000147.1:0-8728 GCA_964549265.1 uncultured Bacteroidales bacterium
AGTTTGATTTGGTGAATTAAACTTAAATTTGCTTAAATATCCCGAGGTCTGAATTCGTTCCTGCTCACAAAACTAATATTCAGCCTGTTTCTTTTACATACTCTGACAGGGTTGAAGTATTCTCTCTTCTCAAAACCCTGTCTGGGTTGAAAATAATTAAGGCTTTAATAGATATTTCCTGCTTCCGATCTATTTCATCAGCATATTCCTTCTACATACCCTGACAGGGTTGAAGTTTTACTCCCCTTCCCCCTTCAAAACCCTGTCAGGGTTAAAAACTATTCCGGCTTTCACCGTTCTTTCCTGCGCTGCATTCGATTCATACAGCCTGTTCCTTCTACAAACCCTGACAGGGTTGAAAACTATTCCGGCTTTTACCGTTCTTTCCTGCGCTGCATTCGATTCATACAGTCTGTTCCTTCTACATACCCTGACAGGGGTGAAAATAATTGAGGCTTTAATAGATATTTCCTGCCTCCGATCTATTTCATCAGCATATTCCTTCTACACACCCTGTCAGGGTTGAAACTTCTTCTGCCTTTAATAATTCTTTCCTGCGCTGCAAACTATTCCTTCAGCCTTTTTCTTCTACATACCCTGACAGGGTTGAAGTATTACTCCCCTTCCCCCTTCAAAACCCTGTCAGGGTTAAAAACTATTCCGGCTTTCACCGTTCTTTCCTGCGCTGCATTCGATTCATACAGCCTGTTCCTTCTACAAACCCTGACAGGGGTGAGTTACCAGATAGGACTGGGACCGGGGTCAATGCCTGTTATTTCCGGTTCTTGTTCATGACAATAAATAAAATTTTCAAGGCCATCAAATTGTGTAATCACTTTAGATTTTTCAATCATTGTATGTTTATCAGATACAATGGCTTGGTATGATGAATATTTCCATTCATCAATAGAATTACATAACCCTGCTTTTACAGGATTAAAATGAATATAATGTATTAGCTTCGTCATATAATCATTATCAGCTATTTTTTTACGTTTAAATGGGCGTTGAAATAAACCACCATGCCGGGCAAAGCGCTTATTGTAACTTTGGGTGTATATATTAAAAAGCCTCGAAAATTGGTTGCTGATATACTTTGAAATAATAGATTGTTGATCATTTTCTATTAAATCTTTTTCCCGCCTATTAGCTTTTCTTTTATTCATCACCCCTAAAATCTCCTGTTCCTCTTTTACTTGTATCATAAAATGAAAATGATTGGGTAATAAGCTATAGCATACTATATGAGCCACAGGGATAATATATAATTTGAATTTATCAAGGAAATACTGATAGTTATCATGATTCCTGAACAACAAATCATTGCCATTTGTCCGGTTGTATACATGATAAAAACCATCCGGGATTAATATTTCTTGATGATTATGCATTACTTTTAATTTCAATTAACTATTTTATTTATATCAGTTTTCCAAGGTTATTTATATTAATTTTAATTGGATTTTGTTTATCCCATGCTTTAAAGCTTTGAATTCTTATCTCCTCTTCGTCATCATTTAAGGTCGAAGCCAAATGATGCCTGAAATTATAATCCATTGAAGATATTTTTTGAACCCGATACAAATGTTTACTTAAAAGCGTATAATCAATATTATTCCAGTCAACAGAACCATGTTCCAATCCAAGTATAAATAGATCATTTTCCTGTAAAGAAGTTATAAAAGTAGCACCATCTTTCGGCCTTTTATCAATTAAAGGCAATCCTTTATTTTTTCTTTTTGCAGCATCCCAAAAGGTAACAATTTTTTCAAAATATTCTCCATTTTTATCTTTATAAATGGCTACATGATGATTATTCCTGGGATTTACATGTTGATTTAGTTGACTTGATGCACCATTTTTATCTTTAATAATTGTTGTATGTTTTAACCTTTTGGCATTTTCTATTGTCTCTTTTATTCTTACTTTTTTTATGGGTACAGGTTCTCCTCCTTTATTATTTTTTAATGTATAAAGCTCATTTATTTCTTTTTCTAAGTCTTTTATCTCTTGCTTTATTTGTATTTCTTGATTTTCATCCGCTTTTTTTAATTTGTTATTGAGGAGTCCAATTTTTTTCTTTAATTCAGGTTCTACCTTTTTAGCATGTTCTATGATTTTCTTAATCTCCTTATCTACTATCTTTTTAACTTGTGCATTAGTTAATGTATTCACTTCCTTCCTTATATGATAACTTTTTTCATTCTCATCAGGAGCGGTACGGACACCATAAATACTATCTTTATGTAGTTGCCCCCTTGCTGCCTTACCTTCACTTTTATACAATGTTCCATTTTTGTTAATGGATTTTTTAATATTTGTAAGAACTTGCCTTTCTTTTTTGTTTATTTTATGTGATACCAATATTTCAGCTGCTTTCTTTTCTGCATCTTTCCTAAAATTAATCCATGGCTCAGAAAATTGAGGTTTTTCATATTTTCTTCCTCTTAGTTTTTCATCTTTATTAGCATAATAAGTGCTTAATTTCTGCACATAGCTTTGTTCTGCAAGTGCAATAACCATAGCATCGATGGCATGATGCCGGTGATCATCCCTGTTTTTCTTTGGGTCATACTTAATTTCACCTGTTTTTTTATCAACCCAAATATTGCCTTCTATAATCCGTTGATCTTTCTCAGGCTTTAATTTATTGTCTAAAGGATAATAAATTATTTTAGAAAAATCAGCATTAATGATAAGCCAATACTTACCAGGTTTTTCGTTTAATTCAAGTTTAAATTGATTATCAATATTGGTTGTAAAGCAACCATTAGCATTAATATTCCCATCTATCAATATCTGATCATCACCAATAGACGGTAATGGGTTTTTGATTTTATAATATTCCAGGCTATCAATATCAAGGTCTATTAATGCCCAATAATTACCGTCAGGCTCCTTTGCATCATAATTAAATATATATGAATTAAATATTCCATTATTCACAGTTCCATAAAGCAGTAACTGATTTTTTGATTTTTTTGGCTGTTTGTTTTTTTCAGGCGGCAGTAACTGTATTTTATTAATGTCAAATTTTGCTCTATAAGTTCCATCCTCAAGCTGTTTGGGTACAGCAATCCGGCCAAGATTATCATTAGTAAAATATTTATTTTTTATCATCCCCTTAATAATAATCTGATTATCATCCTTTACTGGAGATGCGGCAAATACAGGAGCAGTTTTTATATTACCCTGGTCAATTTTAAATTTAGCCCAGTATCTGCCATCCTTATAATCACTTGAAATTCTAAATGGTTTACTTATAGTATTCTTAAGCGCGGGTTCAAATTTATGGCCCTTTATCCAGCCGGGTATTGTAATTTCATTTTTTGCAATGTCAGGTTTTTCATTTGTAGTGGGGGTTATGTCTACCACCTTTTCATCTTGATCAAGAAGTAACTGATGTGGTATCCGTCTGTCGGGATCAATTTTTGTTTTTTCAAAATGTATTACTTCAACCGGTTGTAATATATTATTCAAACCCCAAAGATGCCGCAGTTCAGAAGTTAAACCACCTGATAAAACCCGGACATCAGGACAAACTTCAGATACAATTTCTTTTGTTTTAACAGCTATATACCGAGAATCATTTAATTGTTGTTCAAAGAATTCTTTTCCATTAAACTGTCCTTTGTCTGTTTCAGCAGTAAATCTTTTTGCTTTGCTATAGGGTAATGTAGCAAAAGCACGTTTTTTTATTTCGTCCCAATTGTTGGCTCCCCATAATTTTAAATCAGAGTTTTTTTTGTAAAACTGGAAAGGTGTTAAATTGCCTTTTAAACCATTAAATTTTGATTCACATAATGTTTTGTTTGCAAAACTATCATTAAGTGATGTGCTCCTTGGAAAAATATGTTCAATTTGGAATGTATTATTTTTTCCAATTACATCTCCAATTCCCATTGTTTTACCGGTATAAGGACAAATAGCTGTACCGTTTTTTCCTTCAATTTCTTCGAAGAGTAAATATTTTTGTATATTATCTCGCGTAGGCCTTAACCCGGCTTCAATAATTCTTTCTCTTGCATTATTGTTTTTTTCTTCATTTTCTTTTATCCGTTGTGTCATCTTTTGTCTTAAGTCAACTCCTGCTTTTATGTTCCTGCCAAGTTCAATATTGATACGATCAAACTTTCCGAATTTGTCAATTAATTGATTAACCATGCGTTTTGTTTCACTAACTGATTGTTGTACCACAGGATTCCGTAAATTTTCAATTTCATCAATTTTGTCTTTCTGTTTCTTTTTAATGGTTTGTTGGCTGTGATGATATAATTTTTTAAAGCATCTGTCAACATTAGAAAAACCATAACTATTTTGTGTTAAGTATTTTTTTATTTGTTCAATAGCTTCTCCCTCTTTGTTTTTTGACTTTATGATATTTATAATATCTTTTTCTAATTTCTGGTGACTATCGTTGAAATAATCCCATCTGTCTATTAGATTACCATTCTCTTCAATGGTTTTAAAAGCATTTCTCACGCCACCAAGTATTACCGCAACATGGAATTTATAACCCTTCTTTAAAAAGGGAGTTATATTTCTAATAGCTCTCAATGAAACACTGCCATAATCATCTTTGAGATTGATTTTTTCAATGACTTTAGAGTCTTCTGTTTGTAATTGATAATCATTTTTAAGCTTTTGAAAAAGCTGTTCATTATCTTCAAAGAAATAAAAACAATGCCAAATATCATTTTTGTGTTTTTCCCATATTTGTTGGGGAAACAATGGTTTTATATTTGCTGTTGTATAATTTGTTGGTATTTGTTGGCCATTATCATAATTAAAATGTTCATGACTAAGATTTAACTTTTTAGGTATTTCAGAGAATTTAAAATTTGTTTTTTTAGAATTGAATAATTCCATTACCATTTCTGCCTGGTGTTCATCAAGATTTCGATAATACTTGTTTTTCTTATCGTCATATTCAATATTATTTATATATTGTAACGCTCTAAATTCTTCATATTCCGGATGAGAAACAGAAGCAGGAGCCGGACCGTATTCCTGGTATTTATTTTTTTGTTTGTCATAAAACTTATATCCTTCAAAAGTACATTTCCCTAAAAGTTGCTTCTGTGATCTCAAAGGCCTTTGATAAAAAAGTGCACTTTCATTAGCTTTATATTTAATTGAATTGTCTTCTAATTTTTCCCTTGTACCACCTAAATATTCTTTTAGAGATACATTTGTTTTTGTAGTAATTCTATTGCCTTTTACTTCAACATTTTCTATTCCATATTTCTCAATTAAGTAATTAATTTTTTTCTTCTTTCTTTTATTTTTTTCAGACCCTTTTTCATATCTTGTCTTTGTTCTTTTTACATAAATTTTATCCAGGCCTAAATGCTCTGCTTGTTTATTCCATAGCTCGTCAAATTCATGAATATACATGTCACGAAGTGTATATCGTGCTCTTATTCTATCTTCATTCCCATCCTGATCTATTGTTTTCTTATAACTTTGATTTTCTTTGGGATAAATAGAATAAAGATAGCTCCCCAAAGTTAAATTGTGTCTTTCTAATTTTTCTTTAGTTTCATCTATTCCTCTTATATTTTCTTTGCCTTCAAATATTTTTCCAGTGTCTTTATCTTTTCTTGTGCTCAAAAAACCTCTCCGCTGAATCATATGATATAATATTCTCCCAAATTCATACAGCGTAACTTCATTTCTTAAAGCTTTATCTCTTAATTCATAAGGGTTCATTTTTAACCAATCTTTAAAGTCATTGTTCTGAGGAAATATCCTGCCTTTTGATCCCTCATTTTTTGAATATCTTTTCCATTTATTTAATTCATTTATTGATAATGGACACATTTCGGCATATATTAGCGTTTCAAGTAATTTTATCTTTCTTAATTTACGCCTAAAGTAACCTCTTCGTTGTTGTCTTTTTTCACGACGCAGAGCATTTCTGGAAACTTCACTATTACCTAAACCTAATTTTTCTTTACCAGCAGGAAAAATTCTAACCCCTGCATCAATGATTTTTTCATTCTCCTTATCCACCACAGCCCATCCAATACTGTTGGTCCCGAGGTCGAGTCCTAAAATTTTTGTCATAATAGTTGGATTTTATATTTAAAGTATTTATCTTTGAACTAAGATTATATTCCAATTTTAATCTTATCACAACAAGGCTATATGCCGAAGGATTTTTATCCTATAACCCCGCTTCGGTGGGGTTTTTTTATGCTTTTACTCCACACTTGTAATTTCTCTTTTAGCTAAAATCCTATTCGTCTTCTTTTAATAATCCTTATATACCTTTTTGTTAATAGCCTTAAAACTACGAATTATTTTTTATTTTTAACCATTTCTTATAAAATTTTAATGATTTTTTCACTATGTTTGTCATAACAAAAAGTATTTAAATAGTTAATTTAAAACACAATATTAACAAGACAAAAAACAGAAACAAGTGAGTAACAAAGGTATTCTTATAAAACTGATGTTAGGTATTCTTATCTCATACAATATATATGCTGAAGATAGTATTCCCAACATCATAAACGAGTTACAACACACGCAGACGCGTTACCATCCCGGGCATATTGCGTTCAGTAAAATGTATTCACGGGTTGATTATACCAACACGTTCATATCCAAAAGCCTGCCTCATCTGAATAATTATAATGCAGAATTTGGTTATTCATTTAATACAGTCAGTCTTGGGGTATTATATAACAACGACAGGCAAATCAATACCATTACCTCCAATTATTCTGCGATCGCTGCAATCAAGGTTTTAAATAAAAAAGTGTCGTGGATATTTTCAGGAGGGTTTCATGTTACGTCCAAACATTTTCAACAAGAGGGAATGTTATTTTGGAATGAAGAACTATCTTCTTTTAATCCTTTAGAGAATATTAATCAAAATTTCTATATTTTATCAATATCTAATTTAATCACATATAAAGGTGTATATGTATCATTATCTATAACAGATATTCCTCTTGTTCCTGAATTTGAACGTGGTATGAGCATTGACTATTATTCTTATAATTTAATAGGATACAAGGCAAATATAGCGAAAGTTGCCTTAAACTCCAGCATAGAATTTAATATTCCACTTTTTACTCATTCTTTAAAACAAATATTCCTTGATAAATATATATCATTTGGCCTGACAGGGCAATATAAACAATACATTGCCGGATTTCGTCTTAACAGTTCACCAGTCCCAGGCTTAATTGGGCTCAGTCATAGTTCCAACTACATGATAGGAGCCGGATATAATGTATATAAAACATTTATTGTCAATATAAATTACTTAAATTCTTTTCAAAACCATGTTAATCAATTTCAAATATCATTGGTGTATCATAAGTAGTGTTGTTTTGTTCACTCTTAGCCTTTCATGCGAAAAAAGACAGAATGATCAAAATAATACAAGATGTAAAGAAACGGAACAAGAATCCGGTTATGAAATTGATAATTATGGGATAAATGATAATTTTAATATATATATTATTGATCCCTTCTGTTCCCAAGCGTATGGGAGTATAGAGGTGGAACTCAATACTTCAGAATATACTTTCCAATGGGAACATACAGATAGTATGACGAATCGATTATATAATTTAAAGGCTGGACAATACAATGTAACCATTACAGATACAACAGGAAATTATGCTGCCATAACAATAAATATGTTTAACACATTCAATTCATGTCTCTGTCATATTCCAAGAACATTTACTCCAAACAATGATGGCATAAATGATTTCTGGGAAATAAGAGAGCTAAGGGATTACTATCCAAATTGCAAAGTCACAATTTTTAATAAACAAGGCAATACCTTATTTGTTTCAACTGGCTATCATTATCCATGGGACGGGAACTACAAAGGGCATCCATTAGAGGAAGGCGATTATTATTACACGCTTGATTTATATAATGATGGAAGTGAAGTGATTGAAGGGGTAGTGACAATTATGCGGTAATGTTTACATTTATGCCAACGAAGGATAGAGAAATAAAAGGAAACAGGGGAAATAGTGGGGACACTTACATATAAACCGAGCCATGACACAATTTTTGACACACACGAGCATGATTATTGAAAATCTATTTAGATTACACAAAGTCAACAAATTAAGCTCATGGCGAGCTCCATATAACCATTGAAACAATCAACATATGATAAGACATATTTTTAGCATTATTCGAAACATTTGGCGGGCTTCAATTTGGAAATTATTTTGACCTTAGCATACCCTTTTCCTTTCGTTTCGGCACAACCGTGGGATTCGCTTTTTAAATCCGTAGAAATAATATTGATTAACTACAATTAAAAAATATTGTAGATAAATTAAAGGATATTCAGATTATTGCTACCGGATCTTCTGCATTTGAACTTGCGAATAGATCAAACGAACCTCTCACCGGGCGTAAATTCGAATTTTTATTATTTCCACTTTCATTTGCAGAAATGGTACAACATACTGACTTTATTACAGAATACAAAAATCTTCAAATCAGATTAATCTATGGTTACTACCCGGAAGTAATCAATAATCCGGGTGAAGAAAAAAAAATGCTTAAATTGATTGCTGGAAGTTATTTATATAAAGATTTGTTGCATTTGGATAATATTAGAAAAACCGGGTTAATTATTTAGTTATATTTTCGTGCATTAAATAAAGCTTTTTAGATTACAATTCTTTCAATTCCTCTTTCAACTCCGACACAAACACAAACCGCATTTTATCTTCAGGGT
>CAZJWE010000148.1:0-8710 GCA_964549265.1 uncultured Bacteroidales bacterium
TACCCCAAATTGCTTTTATTGTTATACAATACACCTCGCGGGCCTTCTGTTCCATACCCTAATGATCGGGTAGAATAGGATTTGTTTACGGTTGCTTCACAATTAAACTCACATAATTCAATGAGGTTGTCGTGTGGATGGTCTCCATCTAACAGAGGGGATTGAGTTGTATTTCCTGTAAAAGTACAATTTCGGACGACAGAAGTATTGCTCCATTGAAAGATGGGCATGTGGCGGTAGTCTTTACCGGTACAATTATCCATGAGATTGTAATCGCCTCCATACCATCCGGAAAGTCCAAGGTATCCGCTAGCCCCGGGGAAAGCCCATGAGCCATCAAAATCGCAATCACGTAATTCAATATGAAATACTCCTTTTAATGAAACGGGGGTTTCTTTCGGCTTATCAATGTAAACATTTTTCACCCAGCTATTGTATGTTTCCTGAAAAAGGACGGGTTCCACTGCTACATCACCAGACAATGTTTTGATGGTCATATTTTGTACACCGCAGTTTGATATAAATTTACATTTTCTTACCTGTAGGTCTTCATCTCCATAAAAATCATGATGAGTAGGCCGGTCTAATGTAAGTGTATTCGTTCCAGCGTCAATGGCTATAATCCTTGCGAAATAAGTTCTTCCAATTTGATTGGCAGATGTATATTCCAACCCAATTTCCGGGCGGCTGTAGCGGTCATTCATAACATCTCCTGATTCTGTAGTTGTTGCCACCATACGGATCCAGTCCCCAACTGTATACCCACTCACATCATCGGTAACAATTGTATTGCTCCCGCGCTCGACCGTTTGGGTGGGATTGCTGTATGCGGATGTTCCGTTGCCGTCAAAATAAAAAAGATTAGAACCGGAACCTCCTTCTGCTATTTCAATAATGGTTCCTGTTTTACTTTCTCCAAGGAAAACAATACTATCAGAACTTACTTTATGTTCAGACTTCAAGGTATATGTGCTATCAGGAAAATATATAACGCCTTGCCCGGCACTTACAGCATCTGCTATGGCAAAGTCAACTTTTTCATCATCTGTACCGCTATAATTTGTTATATTATATTTTGTCCATCCTGATATATCAGGAATCCCACCTTCTACTCCAGCTATTGTCCAGTTAGGATAAACTATGCCATCCGGCCCCACTACATCGGCATCTGTTAAAGATTCTGTATCCCATGGGTTTATCTTGTATTTTGCTGGCCAGGGGTCGTTTGCATTGACATTTAACACCAATACTATAATTGCTAATAAGCATAATTTGATTTTTTTCATTGTTTAAATTTTTAAAGATTTAGTTAATTTTAAAATCATTGGAATTATTATACACGTATTATTCTTTTATAAACATTCCTTGATATGATGATTTCGCTGTATTACAAATCATTATATAGTTTCCATTTTTTAAATCCGAAACATCAATGAATTTTATGTCACGTTTATGTAAAGACATAATTGTTCTGCCAAATAGATCTTTAATTAAAATGTCTTGCACATCATTTAAGGCATTTATATAGAGAACATCATGTACAGGATTTGGGGAAATAACTATTTCATTTGTATATTCCTTCTCCGATCTATTCTGCGTAGAGAGAGTAAATGTCCACTCTTCACTCCATTTCCCGGCATTTCCTAAAATATTAAAGGCTCTTACTTTCCATGTGTAGCTTCCCTCTTCGTCTAATAATATAGTAGTTTCCAACTGTTTGCTTACATCATAAATGCTATCTCCTACCATTACCTGGTATTTTTCAATTCCATATTTATCGGCTGCTCCAAACCATTTGAGAAGTACAGGATTTTGAGACGCGACAAACCCGTCTAATGGCCTGTAAAGAGCTGGAGGAGTCGGCCCGGACGTATCATTTACATGTATGGTAAACGAATATTCTGAACTCCATGGACTTGTATTTCCTTGTTTGTCTGTCACCCTTATCTTCCAGGAGTATTCTCCCAATGGTAAAGCATGAGGAATGTTAAAATGATTTTTGTCCCCGGCATTGTAAATTGTATCGTCAATTTCAATTTCATATTTTTCTATCCCGCTTTGTATGTCTATTGCTTCTTCCCATTTTAAAAGCGGGGTTACATCGCCTATTGTGTCACCATTTTCAGGCAATAAAAGAGCCGGAACATTAGGTGCTAAGGTATCAGCGGGTGGGATTCCACTATATACCTCGAATTCCCAGAACGATACTCCATATATGAAATCTTTCTCTATTGCATAAAGTCGAATGTACCTTCCTGAGTCGGATAGCCCTGTTATTTCGTCTGTAAACTCGATATGTTCCGGGGGGCCATCTGTTTCAGAGTAAATTGTTTTCCAATTCATTGCGTCATCACTTACCTGTAAATCATATACTGTAGCATGAGAAGTTTGCCAATAAATAACAACCCTGTTGATCTCATATACTTTACCAAGGTCAATATAATACCATGTAGGAATATGAAATTCGCTTCCCCAGCGTGTATCATAATCACCGTCATTTGCCCCACCCAGGCTGGTCTTTCCTGACTCAACCGATTCGGCAAAGGCTTCTTTATCAAGAGCTATATTTGTAACTCCCCTAAGATAGAACGTTCTTGTATTACTCCATTCACCTGTATTTCCATTAACATCTATTGCTCTTACTTTCCATGTGCTATCTGTTTCCATTAGAACAGGTGATTGATAATTTGTTTTCTTTCCTGTATTATATATGTCGGCACCTATTTGTATTTCATAATGATCTATGCCATCCATATCGTATACTGATTCCCATTTGAACACAGGATTTGCACTATCCAGATTCTCTCCGTCATAAGGAGTAATTAACCCGGGTGCAACCGGCCCTTCAGTGTCATTGTAGGAATCATCAACATTTAAGGCATATATTTGTGACCATGCCCCGGTGTTTGAGTCTTTGTCAATAGCCCTTATTTTCCATGTATAGCTTGCATTCGCTAATAAAGAGGACGGTATATATTCCGTGGTGTTTCCTTCTATTTTGTTTATGGTGCCATTTATATCCAGCTCATATCTTAAAATTCCACTGGGATCTGAAACCGTTTTCCATGCAAATGTTGGGGTCGGGTTTGTAACTGTATCGCCATTCCCAGGCCCTATAATCACCGGAGCTTCCGGTGAAATTGTATCATTAATAAAATCTTTGAACATTGCAATGCCAAATACATTCGTGGATATATCCGCATCATCTTTACTTGTTTCCCACCAGGATAATTTTCCTTCTTGTTGATCATTATTATCACTGTCAATAATTTTTAGTTCAACCCCGATTTTATCATCGTGTTCAGGATTATAATTTAATGTTTCCCACGGTATAAATGCTTCCAAAATGTATCCTGAGTAATTTATGTTGGCGATTACATCCACATTTTCTTTTGCATCTTTTGATTTTTCTGCTACTTCACCATTTACTGAAAGGATGTAATGAAAGTCATTGGGTTCATAAAAATTGGTTTTACCGTTATTTAAATCTAAAAACAGCTCTATTCCATCATTATTTAAAATTTCATCTGATTCATGCTGGATGGATATTACATCGTCAATAACTTCTGCTACCAGGTATAATCCTTGAGCAGAATATTGCATTTTAATTTCCCCGGATAAATCATTGCTATTTGATACAGTTCCCGAACTCACGTTGGATACGTGATATGCGCTATCATCTTTCCATGCATCTTCCACAACACCATCCAGTACTATACTATCATGTGTTTGTTTAATATACTTTACGTCATAATCCTGGGCAGATATAGTAATAGAATCAGCATGAGTATTCCCATTTACATCGTATGCCATTACATGAATAAAATAATCGCCTTGGGTGAACGTTTGTTTATATTCATACGGAGCAATAGCATCTTGTGACACCTTGCTGTTATTAATAGAAAACACAACACTATCTATTCCATCGGCATCATAGGCTTCTGCCAATATGGTATATTCCAGTCCGCTCTCAATGGAAGTACTGTCAAAAGGCTCGATGATGCTTATTTCCGGGTCAACATCTGTTCCACTTGTATCTATATGAAACAACCTGACATCCGGAATAGGTTGCTTTAATATATTTGGACCAGAATATTTGACAGATAGCATGGGATTATCTTCATCTACTACGGATCCACCATTGATAAAGTCACACTCAAAATAATCCACTGTAATTGGATGATATCCGGCTTCTAAAGAAATATTTCCTTCCAGTTCATTTTTTTCCAATTCTTCATTGCTATTGCCAGTGTTATCAATCACAAGGGTATTCCCTATATACAATTGCATGCCATCGTCTGATTTTCCATAAAATGTATATTCTCCTGTTTCTTTGATATAAATATAACCTGTGAATTGCATTCCAAAGTCATTTGTCATGCTTGTTGCATCAAGGTCTACGCGTTCGGAAACTCCTGCTTCGTCGGGGTTTACAGGCAAAAAGTCAAAATCTATTATACTGGGGTCAATGCTTGCATGGGCTAAATAGTTGAGACCGGGAGCTAAGTTGGTTACATTATCGGCTGCCCTGGCAGACGTTATCGTGTATTCATTTGATATAAGGAAGCTCTCCGGTAGCCCTTGTTTAAAAGCTATGGCTTTTACCTGGCAAGATGATGGAATGTTGAAGCTGCCTGTATAAACCGTACCATATGTTCTGGTAGGTGTTTTGCCATTTGTTGTATAGCGAATTGTTGCCCCCGGAGTGCTTGTTGAAAGAGTTAGGTTAACACTTGAATGAGTGCCTTCATCAACAGAAAACACGGGTTCTGCTACCCTTGATAATGAAGTGCCATAATAACCGGCATGCCATTTGGATTTTCCGTATTCATAAGCGCCTATATCAGTCGTATCGTTAACCAGAGAATCACTAAAAAGTGTCAATGCTGTTCCCTGGTTAATAACATTCGTTAACGTGGTTGAATTTTCAACCAGCTGAAAATCGGCTGTTGCAAAACCAGGATCTGCCACTACATTGCTCCAGTTACTATTGTAATAATTCGTGAGGCTGACTGCATTGGATGCAGTATAATTTTTAGCAATATTATTCATTACATATACATCATAATTCAATGCCTTATGATTTAATTTAAGCCCGTCATAATCATTGGCAGCCCTAATGGTATTGTTATATATCCTGTATGTATTACAATGGTTCATTTGCACGGGCCTGTCAATATTATAAATTACATTATGATCTACCAACATACGGCTCATATCATTGGTCTTTGAATCGCCATAATCGAGATACACTCCAATTTGCAAAAACTCAGGAGCGTTGTACATGATATTATGATCAATACGCAGCCAGTTATAATTTCCACTTCCATCTAAAAACCCTGAATCGTGGATGCGAGTTAAACAATCATGGATTATGTTATGATGTATCCGTGCAATCCCCTTACTTCTTACAAGATAATTTTTAATTCCCCGAAGTGTGATGCCTGCATGTGGGGTATTGGATATGGTATTATATCCAATATCATGGTCATATGTATATGTATTTCTAATTCCAAAATTAATGCATGCCGATTCGGTGGCCTGATAGTTACAGTGGTCTATTAAATTGTTATGTATGATATTGCGCATCCCCAGGCATGAAATTGCAGAACCTGCCGTATATTTTAATGTGCTGTTTACAATAATATTGTTGGATCCTGATAATATGATTCCTGACCGGCCACTCCATTGTACTTGCCAATTGCCTGTTAAATCAACAAAATGCGAAATGTATTTAGCATGTATTCCGTCTATAGTATTGTTTTGTGCATCGGATAACCCGATGCTTCCTTCATAATTGACATCTGTTGTGATGGATGTGGCAAAAAGGTTGATGTCTTTTATGGTGATATTTTTAAATACTTTCTTATTTTCAGAGGGTTTAAATCCAAAAATCCGCTTTTTCACTTCCACGACGTTCGATCCTGTTCCGGTTGTAGAAGGAGCCTTTCCATCTTTTGTTTTGATATACAATGTATCGTTATCTCTCCACCATTCACCACGTCCTAAGAGACTGGTTACTCCACCATTTGCTTTCACTTGTGAAGGATCCGGATCAAAAAGGTAATACCTTGTATCAACATCAATTCCCCAATTTGTATTGCCCACTTTTGCACCACTTTCAATGGTTAATTCATTTCCACTGACAGATACTATTTCTGCTGAATGCCCTTGTCCGTCTTTATGATTGGTAGGATTTGACAAATTGATCCAAATTTTAGCTCCCAACCACAGGTTATCCTGATCATATTCATTATCAATCAATTTTATCATTGAATTCCCCTCATCTGATGCACCTTCCAGACGTCCAAGCTCAAGATCTGTAACATAATCATAAGCATCCGGCACCGGCCGTTTTGGCCACCGGGCTAAATGGATCATTTCTCCATCTATGAATACCTGGTTGCTTTGATCTCCTTCAGAGACATCCCAGTTTACAAATGCTTTGTAAACACTGTCACCGACAGATGTCCAATCAGTAATAATTTCGGCACCGCTTACTGTAACAGTATCCGTTCCGTTTGGCTGAAATGTTATTCCTTCTTTATCAATGGCTACTTGTTCACGATATGTTCCCTGGTGAATGATAATTATATCGCCTTCTGATGCATTATCAACAGCTGCCTGTATGGTTGAATATAGTTGCCCTGAACCCACATGCAGATTATCGGCATATAAATATATGACATAAAATAGTAAAAATGGTAGTAAAATTAATTTTTTAGTTTTCATTGTGTATTTTAGTTTAAAATTCATAAAATGTGCTTATAAAGGTTGAATGTAAAAGAGGGAGTTACCTCTTCGTCTTATATTCCATAATGTATCGTATAAACCTTGTTTTTTAGATTTCAAAGTATTGATTGTAATGAACAAAGTTATTATTCATTATGTTCAATAAAAAATCATGGGTAAACCTTGTTTGATCATCACTAAACCATAACGTTGATTGATGATCAAAATGTTGATTGGTGATTAATAGACGAAGTCATTTAGCCTGCATTATTCATACAAAATGGTGCTACTGTAAATTTAATGGAAAGAATAGTATTTAGAAGTTAGAAGAGCAATATCAGGTTTTCATTGTTATTCATTACTCTTTATCATTTGTTAAAGTCGTATTCTTCTGATTTTAACTTTGGCATTTAAAAAATCCTGAATCCTCTAAATTTGCAGTAGTGCCATAATAATCAAAGATATAAAAATTTAGCAATATTTAGATTATCAACATAAAACATAAATATCTTTACAAAACATCATGTTTCATGTTGATGAAAAAGTTTTGTGGTTATATTGAAAATATGATAATTTGCCTTCCAATAATAACAAAAATGAATTAAAGTATTCTGAGAATATTTTCTGAAAGAATTTTATATTTAGTGTTTATAGTCTCTCATTATAAAAAAATACAACCCTAAAAAAATAACATTTAAAGGGGTTTTAAACTTTCTCCAACGTCAAACAACTTCATTGCGGGAAAGAATTATTTTGAGTATTTTATTTTTTGTGGCAACAGAAATAAATTGAACTTTGGAAAAGTAGTTACATAAGAGACAGACTCTATTTAGCTGCATTTTATAAAGTGACTATGTCCATTTAATTTAAAAAGGGCGAGAAGATAATACTCTCACCCTTTTCCTAACAAACTAATAAACTAACTTGAAATGCCGCCTAACAACAAACTATTATTGAACAATCAATCGTAGATTCTTTTGTCCGTTTTCTCCATTAATTTGAATTATATATAATCCTTCTTTATTAATTTTATGTTTCAACAATTTTATTACTGTAGATTGGCCGGATTCGATCTCAACGTGTTTCTGATCAACCAATTCTCCCAGCACACTATAAATTGACACATCAACGTTTTCTCCTTGCTTGTATCCTGCCAATTCCAGATACGCATCGCCTTCCATCAATGGATTCGGATAGATGATTTCTTTTTGATGAGCAAACACATCCTCAATTCCTACATTTGACCTGTAATTACAGGTTACAACCTTATCTGCATCCATCACAATAGTGATCTTATTCACCCCATTCTCATCAGTGTATATTGCATTGGCTGTATCTCCTGTCCATCCGGTCAACACATACCCACTATCCGGTTTGGCTGTGATGGCCACTTCTGTTCCTGCATCATAGGTACTTTTGTCCGGTGATACTTGTTCAATACTTCCATTGACCACAAATGCCATTAATGAATACTTTTTTACAGGTGCTGCTACAAATACAGCTCTTAACTGCTTGTTCGAATCCATGGTGACACTTGTTGACACGCTGGTATCTGTGGAGGCTCCCTCCCATTTGTCAAACTCATATCCATCTGCCGGTTCAGCTGTAGCTGTTACCACTGTACCATATTCATACAAACTGTCTGATGTAACTGTATCCAACGCAATGCTACCATATCCCGGCTGAGTTACTTCCGTTGTCAATCTGTATCTGACAATATCATAGATTAATGTATACACGGTCGTTGTTCCATCTTCGGCTGTGACTTCTACAGTTGCTGTGCGTTCTGCTTCTGTTCCATAAAGATTTGTAGCATGTGTAATGCTGTACGTTGCATTGGCATCTGAAGTTTCCACATGAATAGCAGGCATATCTGTTGTGCCTGGATCTACTTCTACCCTGTATGTTGTAAAATCAGGATCGAAGGCCGGGCCTAATGTACCGCCATCTACACTCAGACTACTCAGGGTAGCATCGC
>CAZJWE010000149.1:0-8679 GCA_964549265.1 uncultured Bacteroidales bacterium
TTTTTCCAACCCCCATAAATAAATCGCAAATTACCATTAAATTCATTGTAGAACCGAAATTATACATCACACACATTCATTGGCATAATTTTAGTATATAAAAAATATCATCAATTAAAATCATAATAACATGGATAAACCAATCAACAATTACGAGAAGATCAGGGACTATTTGGGTGAAGAAGCTTCTTATTTCCTTGACCATACATCGCAAACCATTCCTAAGTCTCAAATGCATTTGACGGGGCCTGATCATGTAGATAAAATCTTTAAAGACAGCGACCGGAATGTGCAGGTATTGAAAAGCCTGAATTCAATATACAATAGTGGGCGCCTGGGTGGCACCGGATATTTATCCATTTTACCGGTTGACCAGGGCATTGAACATTCTGGCGGCAGTGCCTTTGGCCCCAATCCCATGTATTTTGACCCGGAAAATATTATTCAATTAGCAATAGAAGGTGGATGCAATGCTGTAGCCACTACTTTAGGCGGCATGGGACTTGTTGCAAGGAAGTATGCACACAAAATTCCATTTATTGTAAAATTAAATCACAATGAGCTTTTAACGTATCCGAACTCTTATAACCAAATATTTTATGGTTCTGTAAGGGAAGCATGGAATTTAGGCGCCACAGCTATTGGAGCAACCATTTATTTTGGTTCTGAAGAATCCAGGCGCCAGATCGAAGAAGTATCAGAAGCTTTTGAAGTAGCTCACGAGCTGGGTATGGCAACAATTCTTTGGTGTTATACCAGGAATGATGGATTTAAAAAAGATAAAGACTACCACACTGCTGCCGATCTTACCGGACAGGCAAATCATATCGGAGTAACCATTAAAGCCGACCTGATCAAACAAAAGCAAGCAACCAATAATGGAGGGTTCAGAGCCATTGGTTTTGGCAAAACGCATCCTGACATGTATGATAAATTGTCAACCAACCATCCGGTTGATCTGTGCAGATACCAGGTAATTAATTGTTACATGGGCAAAATCGGCATGATCAATTCAGGAGGTGCCTCATCAGGAACATCTGATTTTGAGAATGCGGTGAGAACTGCTGTGATCAACAAACGTGCCGGCGGAACCGGTTTAATCTCCGGAAGAAAAGCATTTCAACGGCCATTTGAAGAAGGGGTTAAACTATTGAACCTGATCCAGGACGTTTATCTTACTGACGAAATTACTGTTGCCTGAGTAAACCAATTTTTATTTAAAATAAATCAAAAAAAAACGGCAGCCAAAATAAGCTGCCGTTTTTTTATATATAAGATTACTTGTTACTATTCATCTTCGAGTGCTGCCTGTGCAGCTGACAATCTGGCAATAGGTACTCTAAAAGGAGAACAGCTTACATAATTCATTCCTATGCGATGGCAGAATTTCACAGATGAAGGTTCTCCACCATGTTCCCCACAAATACCAACTTTCAGGTCTTTACGGGTAGAACGTCCGCGTTCTGTTCCCATTTCAACCAATTGGCCAACGCCTTCCTGGTCGAGTACCTGGAATGGGTCTTCTTTAAGGATTTTCTTATCGAGGTAGATAGGTAAGAATTTACCGGCATCATCTCTTGAATATCCAAAGGTCATTTGAGTTAAGTCGTTGGTACCAAATGAGAAGAATTCGGCATTTTCAGCAACTTTGTCGGCTGTTAAAGCAGCACGTGGAATCTCAATCATGGTTCCTACGAGGTAATCAACTTTTTTACCTGTGTCTGCAAATACCTGCTCTGCTGTCTCTCTTACTATTTGTTCCTGCATTTTCAACTCTTCTACTGTACCGATCAGAGGAATCATGATTTCTGGTGTAGTCTCAATTCCTTTGTCTTTTAAGTTGATCGCTGCTTCAATAATAGCTCTTGCCTGCATTTCAGTGATCTCAGGATATGTATTTCCTAAGCGGCAACCTCTATGACCAAGCATGGGGTTCATTTCATAAAGTGACTCTACTTTTGATTTCACTTCTTCAGGGCTGATGCCCATTTCTTTAGCCATTTCAGCCTGATTTTTTTCTTCATGCGGAACAAATTCATGCAATGGTGGATCCAGTAAACGAATGGTTACAGGATATCCTTTCATGGCCTCAAAGATGCCTTCGAAGTCTTCACGTTGATAAGGCAATAATTTTTTAAGCGCTTTTCTTCTTCCTTCTTCTGTATCAGAAAGGATCATTTCGCGCATGGCTACAATACGGTCGCCTTCGAAAAACATATGCTCCGTACGGCAAAGGCCAATACCTACTGCTCCAAATTCGCGGGCTACAGTGGCATCATGTGGTGTATCTGCATTGGTTCTTACCTTCATTTTGGTAAATTTTTCAGCAAGGTCCATCAGGTTTGCAAAATTACCTTTTACTTCAGGTTCATGAGTAGCAACTTTCCCTTCATATATTCTACCTGTAGAACCATCTAATGAAATCCAATCACCTTCTTTAAATGTTTTACCGTCTACAGTAAACGATCTTGTCTTATAATTTACTTTGACATCTCCGGCACCGGAAACACAGCATTTTCCCATTCCTCTGGCAACAACAGCAGCGTGAGAGGTCATACCACCACGAGCAGTCAATATACCGTTAGCCGCATACATTCCTTTTAAATCTTCGGGAGATGTTTCCAGGCGCACAAGAATTACTTCTTTACCCTGATTCACCCATTCATCAGCCTCATCAGCAAAGAACACGATCTGGCCGGATGCAGCACCAGGAGATGCAGGCAACCCTTTAGCGATCATTTCAGCGCTTTTCAATGCTCCAGGTTCGAATACAGGGTGTAACAGTTCATCTAAACGATGAGGCTCAACACGCATCAAAGCAGTTTTATCATCAATGAGTCCTTCGTTGAGCATATCAATGGCTATATTCACCATTGCAGTACCTGTACGTTTGCCATTACGGGTTTGCAATAACCATAATTTACCTTCCTGTATCGTAAATTCAAGGTCTTGCATATCTTTATAATGGTTTTCCAGTTTTTCCTGAACTTCATACAATTCTTTGTATACTGTTGGCATTATTTCTTCGAGTGAAGGAAAATCTTTCGCTCTTTCTTCTTCACTCATACTGTTTCGTTTTGCCCATCTTTGTGATCCTTCTTTGGTGATTTCCTGTGGAGTTCTGACTCCTGCTACAACGTCTTCACCCTGAGCATTAACCAAAAATTCTCCATTAAAGATATTTTCTCCGGTAGCAGCATCTCTTGTAAATGCAACACCAGTAGCAGAAGAGTCACCCATGTTTCCGAATACCATGGCTTGTACATTCACTGCAGTACCCCATTCATCAGGGATTTTGTTTAGTTTTCTGTAGTAGATAGCACGGTCGTTGTTCCAGCTATCGAATACTGCTAAAACAGCTCCCCATAATTGTTCCCATGGGTCAGTCGGAAATTCTTTTCCTAAATTATCTTTTACAGCCGCTTTAAACTCTTTTACAAGTCTTTTAAGGTCTTCTACTTCAAGCTCAATATCATTTTCAACACCTTTTTCTTCTTTTACTCTTTCAATGATTTCTTCAAAAGGATCAGCATCTTCTTTATTTGCAGCTTCAAGTCCTAACACCACATCGCCATACATTTGAATAAATCTTCTATAAGAATCCCATGCAAAACGTTCGTTGCCGGTTTTTTTGATCAAACCTTCTACTGCATCTTCATTCATTCCAAGGTTTAATACTGTATCCATCATACCAGGCATAGAAACACGGGCTCCAGAACGAACAGAGACAAGCAATGGGTTTTCATTACTACCGAATTCAAATCCCATGATCTCTTCAATATGACGAACCCCTGATTCAACTTCGGGTTTTAACATCTCTACAATCTTGTCTTTCCCTAAATCGTTGTATTCTACACACGTTTCGGTCGTAATTGTAAAACCAGGAGGTACAGGGACTCCTGTTGAACTCATTTCTGCAAGGTTAGCACCTTTACCGCCAAGTAGGTTCTTTAGCTGGGAACCGCCCTCAGCGCTGCCGTCACCAAACTTGTATAAGCGTTTTTTGTCTGACATTTTTATTGTTTTTTTTGGATTAAAAATTTTATTATTTGAAAGCAAAGTTATTAAATAAAAGAAATTAACCAAGATAAAGTGTAACTTCTTTTTCAATTTTGAGTAATTTTTATTCTCTATAAATACACCATGACCTATTTATATATAACAACCAAGATAAGAAGATTTTAACGAAATTGATGTGATAATTTACTGTTTAATGTTTAAGAAGTTGGAAGTTAGAAGTTAGAAGTCGTAACCCAAGCTTTCTTACTATTTCCATTCATCGTCATTATTTCTTGATTATATGCCTCTTGATTTGAGGTTTTTATTGGTGTGGAGTTAGAAACCGGAGCTGAGACCCTGCTCCTTCTAACTTCTAAATTCTACACTTCTACATTTCATACTAATTCATTTCACTCCCCATACTCCTTCATAATTTTTTCAATATCAGGCTTATAGCCTTTAAAATCATACTTCTCTTTATCAAATCCGTTGTATTCAAAATAATCAAACCAGGCAGGATTTTGGCAGGGTTTGCCATTGCCTGTTGCATACAATCCGATATATACACCTGTAAATCCACCTGTAACGTCTACTGAAAGGTATATGATTTCGGGCTTGAACAATAGTTTGTAATCACCAGTCCGGGCTGTCTTGTATAACAGTTGATAATGATCTCTGTTGCCTGTGATCTTTATTTCAACATCATCTTCATTAATCACTTGCGACTTTACGATATGCTTCATGCTTCCTATATTATACCGGGCATTAATAGTTTTTTGTCCTGCTTTATTTTCACTAATAAAAATATCATAATGGTGTTGACTATTCATCAATAATGTTACGCCTGCTTCTTCATTGCTTCCGTCAGGTTGAAATTTCAATGAAGTGTAAGCTTCAAAAAAATAGTCCTGCTGCCTTCTTCCAATGAATGTTTTGGGAAGCCGGTCATTGAGGTTTGATGCAGTGCCTTTTATCATTAGCTTGCCTTTCTTTTTCGTTAAGCTCCAATGAATACTATCGGGAGGGTTTCTCAGGAAATTCCACTGGAGGGAAAGGCTTTCCTGTTCAAAGTCATCCCTGTTATCTTTTTCATATTTATGATATGGCAGGGTGGGTACTTTCATTGTCAGGCTGATGTCTTCATTGTTGTTTACCACGGGCCATCCGTCTTCCCAGGTTACCGGAGCCAAAAATGTTTCACGCCCCAGGGTATGATAAAACTGTCCGTTCACCCTGAATGCCAGGAAAACCATCCACCAATCGCCATGATGATCCTGTATTAAATCACCATGTCCGGTTCCCTGTATGGGATGAAGGTATGTATTGCGATGTGTTAAAATTGGGTTATCGGGGCAGCCTTCATAGGGCCCCCATATATTCTTGCTTCTGGCAATGGTAATCATGTGTCCGTAATAGGTTCCTCCTTCTGCCAACATAAGATAATAGTAGCCATCTTTTTTATAGATATGCGGCGCTTCAATCCAATTGCCCCCTGACCCTTTATCCCATATCCGTTTCAGAGGAGAAAGCCGTTTGCCTGTTTTTAAATCAATTTCAGATTGAAAAATCCCGGTTGATGTTTGCACATACACCTTTCCATCATCATCCCAAAAAAGCGAAGGATCAATCATAGGCATGTCAACCCACACCGGATCTGACCATTCTCCATAAGGGTCTGTTGTATAAACATAAAAATTGCCTCCATGCACTGTATTTGTTGTAATCATATAAAAGGTGTCATTGTGATACCGAAGTGTTGGCGCATAAATACCCCCGGAAGCCTGAACCGTGTCAAGGTTCAGTTGTGATTCGCGCGTCAACACATGGCCTATTTGTTCCCAATGAATGAGATCTTTACTATGAAATATCGGTACACCAGGAAAATATTCAAACGAACTGTGTACCATGTAATAATCCTCTCCTACCCTACATATACTCGGATCAGGATAAAAACCCTGGATAATGGGATTGTGATATTCATTCATTACCTTTTTAGGGTGTACAGTCTTCTGTTGTTCTTTTGTCGGTTTGTTACATGACAAGGTTAAAAGACAAAAAATACAGATAGTTGTTATAATTTTCATTTGTTTGTTTTTTTAAAATTATTTCATGCAAATCTAATTATTTTACTTGTAAAAAACCACTTTTGCCTGTCGTGGTTCAAGGGTTACTGCATTGTTTACTGCATTGCCTTGTAAATCTATATAATCGTATCCGGGGTCGAGTGAGTATGTTTTGGCTTCATCTGTCTCATTGACAAAAATATCGGAAAACGGATATGCTGTATCTTCTTTTTCTGGGACAAAGAGGGTTGACTTTTCTCCAAATCCCATTTCTTCCTGCCAACCATTCAAAGTATACCAATATACCGTTTTTCGCTCTTTGTCAACAATGATTTTTTTGATATGAAATTTTTCATTGGGGCTTACATGAATATTGTCATCAACGGTTTCTGCTGCAATTTTAACTCCCCTGTGATTTGCCAACACAATTGTGGCCCCTTTATTTTGCAGGCAAACAATTGTATTGCCAACAGCCGAATTGGGTTCATCTAATGTTTTATTCGTCAAATTCAAAATAATACCATTATCGCAACCATATACCAGGTTGTTTTTAAACATTGTTCTTTTTGACCCCATATTTGCCATCATTCCACTGCCTGTATTCACAACAATATTATTTTCAACGGTCATGTCCTTCACAGCATAGTCGAGGTAAATACCCAATCTGATTTTATGCCCGTGTTCCCCTGCTTTGACGTCATTCATCAAAATGTTTTCACGAATCGTATTGCCATATGTATAATTTGATTCATTTGCCCAGGTGTAGATCATTCCTCCGTCAAACATGGTCATCAAACATTTTTTCAACACATTTTTTTCTATCATATTATTAAAACCTTCAAAACGGATTCCATTATAACCTATCTCTTCAACATAGTTGTTGCGTATTTTATTATTGTATGAAACCTCTGTCGTATCTTCATATTCTTGTTCATAGTTTACCACACATATTCCGGTAGCTCCATTCAGTCCGTTAATGCCATAGCCGGCAATGGTGCCAATACGTTTTACCGTATTATTTTCTATGATTGAATGATTGGCGTGAAACATTTTTATCCCGTTTCCGGTTATATCGTGCAGGTCATTGTTTTTGACGGTAAGCTTATGCCCTCTTTTCTCGAAAAAGACACCAAATTTTCCGATCTTAGATATAACATTATTTTGAATGACAATATAGCTGTTGTCGCCCAACCCGTTTATTCCTGTTTCAGATTGTCCGGATACTTCAAGATTTTCAATCGTTATATGTGAAACACCTTTTGCCAATGCAATACCATTCGCCGTAAAAGCTCCTTCGAACGTGGTATTTTGTGTAAGCGGTTTTTCCGAATATATAAACACTTTCTTTTCTTCCGGTGAGTAATACCATTCATTTGTGGTGTCGAGAAATGCCTTTTTATTGTCCAGGTAATAATTCCATCCTGTTTTACAAATATGTTTCTTTTCAGGATCCGGGTTTAATGTAGTTTTAAATTTCAGGGTATTTGAGGTGTTCTCTGCTACAGTTCTGTATTTATATAACCAAACATAAATTTGCACATAGGCTGTTGCCCCTTTCAATTCATTTTCGTCAAATGGCAAATCTTTATCAACCAAATGTTCAGCGCTGCCATTATCAATTTTCAAAAAACCGGTATTCGGATACCGGGCTCGTATCATAATATTGTCATTTTTATAAAGATATTGTATATTTTCATCACAATGGGCAGCATAGATATTATCGCCCTGGTGTTTAAAATTGTTTATCTTAACTGCACCGGTAATCACAGGATTATCCCCTTTACCATATGATGAAAAAACGATTGGGTTACCCGGTTTTCCGGAATGGTTGATTTGCAAGGTACCCGAAAATGTATCGCCTGCTTTAAAAAATACTTTATCCCCGGGCTTTAACTTTACCTTATTTAATGATTGCAGGGTTTTAAAGCTTGTCCCCGGTGATGTTCCTTTATCTTTATCATTTCCTTTGTTAGAAAGGTAATACTCTTTTGCTGATACCTGTAGCATTAATGCTATTATTAATTGCAAACAAATGGATATTATTATTTTTTTCATGGTTTTTAATTTTTTGATTATTTATATATAACAAATGTATTAATAAACACGACATATAAATTGCCTGTTTGCTAACATTTGTTATCTATTTGTTGCAATTTAAAGGTATATGATTCAATTCGGATAATGATGAGACAAACAGGCAAATAAAAGAGTATTTGTTATAAACGAAGTAAGAGAATTAGCCAGAAAAATTCACCGAAAAACGATAGGAATCAACATAAAAAACTATTAATAAACCTTTTGGCTTACTGCAATCCATTTTTTTATTAACCCAAATTTGGGGTAATGCTTGCCATTATCTTTGCACATCTGCTTCGTTGCTAAGCCCTTGAAATAGAATACTATGTCTGCGGGCTTAGGCACCTTGCATCTGCACAAAGCGAATGGCATGAATTTTCCGGGTTAACGTGTTATTTGTATCGCTCTCGTCATGAGCACTAAAGTACTCATAATTTTCTGAAAAATGGGCAGACAGTGTCACTTCAACCTTTTCATTGTCTACACTGTTTTCACGCTTTTTTGTTTTGACTTCAATGCCGGGTAATTTTTTGAGTTTTTC
>CAZJWE010000150.1:0-8642 GCA_964549265.1 uncultured Bacteroidales bacterium
ACCCGAACCTATAATCACTCGCATTCAGGTTCCTGCCCGGCATCAGCATCCCAAAGGGATAATAAGAAAAATAGTCGGTTATGTCTGCCTGCCACGTCCAGTCATCTATGCTTCCCGTAGTGGTAACAGGTTTCCTCACATCGGAGACAACAGCCCGAACATTGCCGAGATGGTCTTTTACCTCGTAGCGCTTGGTTCCGATTTCGCGGGTGAAGATGCCGCCGGTGCGTGGAGCAATGCGGTAAACCTGGGCAGGCAATGCGCCTGATGTATTGTATGTTCTATAATAAAGATCATTTGTTCCAGTTTCATTGGTTTCGGGGTTCAGATTGTTAAGGATGCCTGTGGCACCTTGTTCAGACTGGTGTATATACCCGTCTTTGCCGAGGCGCAGGTCGCCTTTGCCGAAATCATTCACCTGGCTTAAGGTGTTGTCCGTGGTATTGAGGTGATAGGTGGTGTTATTGCCTCCATCAACAGGACTGTCTGTGTCTTCTAAGTATATGCCTTGCTGTGAGAATAAGATGTTGTCATCCAGTTTTTCAATGGATGATTTGCCATACACACCGCCAACAGGGCCTGCAAAAGCAATGAGTTCGCCCTCTATGCTTTTGCGCGAACTGCTCAATGGCATTATGTTGACTTCCACCTCTTTATGTGCAAAGCCTGCAATGCCTTTTTTGCGGTTATAATAGATCAGTGACTGTCCGTCTTCGCTGATGTGCATTTCTCCTTCTCCTTTTTGGTCAAAACTATTTAAGGTAATAACGGTTTCGGGCTGCGAAATATTGTTATCCCCCTCTTTAAATTCAAATGCCATGATGTTTGCTTCTCCCATATCAGCAGGAGTGGCCGGTTCTTTATACTTGTTCATGTACACAATGGCCTGGCCAATTATATGGTCTTCGAGCGCAGCGATATGCCATCCGTAGCGTTCATCATCTGCCGGGTCGTCCATCAGGCGGTTTTTTACAGTTACTTTTCCGGCCATGTAGGTGGTTCCATATCCGTTTACGCTCATATCTATCTCGTGATAATAGGGTTTTCCTTCGGGCCCTACCGTAATCATGGCATATTTCAGGTTATTCCCGGGCAGTTTAATGATCACAGGCTTGGCTTCGGATGATGAGATAATATCATCTGAATTTTCCATGAGGCTGCATTCTTTGTCATACACCAGACATACATTTTTATGCCCGAAATAGGTTTCCGGAGTAATGCTGTAGAATTGCAGGTTGCCATCCAGGTCTTCCGCCACTGTCACATTATTGGATGCGTATCCCATGAATTCACCCACTGATTCGTTGCTCCCGAATGACTGGCTGCCACCGGCATCTTCCGTAAACTCGCCTTTATTGAGCTGGCAGTCGCACGGCTGCTCACCCGGCGCATTGGCGGGTATCACCCAGTTGCTGTATGTATTGCTTCCATCCGGTGGGGTCTCTTTCATATTGATGTCTGTGGCCGGATCTTCGCTGGAATATTTCTCGGAATACACTACTGTGTTGGGTTTGATCATTCCAATTCTGTCACTTCCATACAGAGGTTGTTCAATGGCAGTAAACCAGGCTTCCCTGTCCAATCCCGCCTCCGGGTTTTCTATGATGGAATCTTTGCGCTGGTATATGCCCATGATGTTGCCACTTGCATCGCGCACATAGTAATTCGTGTAATTGGCATCAATGTTAGATGTATCGTTCACAACCTGTTTCACGACCCTGTTCCCGGAACCGTCATACCTGTATTTGATTCGTGTCTCGGTGGTATCAGTATGATCATCTTTCTGGTATTGCACCCTGTACACGCTATCTACCTTGCCCGAGGGATTCCAGTATATCCGGGTTTTGTATTCATAGATGTCACCGGAGACAGATTTGGTTTCTCCCATGGTATAATTCAGGTTTCCTATAGCGTCATAGTCATATTGGGTGTATCCGCGAATATCTCCAAATGCTCCATCGTCAGCAATAGTTGTTTCATCTTCAACATTTTGCAACCTGTTGGTGTTGGTTTCGTAGCTGTATTCCAGCATGTCAATTTCCATGTTCCCGGTTTCATATCCATTGCGGTTGAGGCTAAGGATATTGCCATTGCGGTCGTATTCATAGGTGGTTTCATATGCTTCCGATTGTTCATTCCATGCTATATTGGCGGTTGTCCAGTCGGTTCCACGTTCCCAGAATTTACTTGATTTGATGCGGTTAAGTTTGTCGTACCTGAAAACCCTTGCTGTCATGCGGTTGTTGAATGTGGTGGGGGTATTATCTGTGCTTTCAACCTGTAAGGCCCAGGTAGAGATATTGCCATTGTACAGGTTTGTGTTGTCAGCTGCAAAATTATTAATGTCATTGAACGGGGAGTCAGTACCATTATAATTTTTAACAAAGTCGCCCTTAAAATACCCGAGGCTCATGCCAAAGACATCTGTAAGGCATCCATCGTCATCTGCATCATCCTGCCCTGGGTCATAGGCTGTATTGAGTGTAGGATGGTTCAGGGCTTTTAACCAGCCGCCAATGGTATAGGTATAATCCAATCCCTGTATGTTGTCTTCGCCAATTTGGTTTCGTTTTAGTGGCCCGTGTTGATAGTATTCGTATTCGGAATCTTTGTCCCATAAAAATCCGTCTCTTGATGTCCAAACAGTGGTGAGTCTGTTGTCGGCATCGTATTCATAGCGGTGCACGAGGTAATCGTTGCGGAATTCATTCAGTTTCACTTGTTTTACATTTCCGCTGATCAGGTCATATTCATATTTAAGCCTGTTTTTCCCGAACCCGGGGATGTCGTGGATCAGCCATTTTACATTTCCATGTGCATCATAGCTGTAATATGTACCGGTGCGGTCGTGTCGCGTGCTAAGGTCGCCGTCTTCATCGGTATAGGAATAACTCACCCTGTTGATCAGGTATTCCTGTTCATCGCCGAGGTACCCGATGCCTGTTGCCGGGTTATTATACACTACAATGTTTTTGTATTCACCCCCGCTATATGGATAGTCATGTTCTTCACTAAAATCTGCCAATCCGGCAAAATCTGCCACATCACCGAGCTCATGCCTCCCGGATTCGATGATACGCCCGAGGTGGTCGTACTTGGTATATGCATAGTGGTCGTATTCATTCTGTTTTGCATTTTGAGAGAAACGCAGGAGCGACTTGTTGTCATAAATAAAACGCGTTATGCCACCGTCAGGCGTATATTGTTCCGTGAGCTGTTGCAGGCCGTTGTATTTATATTTGGTTGCCATGGTGTGTGCTGGCAGGCCATCAGAAACCTCTAATCCTCCTGCCCTCATGTCAATAATTTCATTGATTTCATTTATATTAAGCAGATCCACACCTTCCGGGGGTACTGTTTTGGTAAGGTTGCCGGCCCTGTCATAATAATACAGGGTGTATTGATAATACGGCAGGTTGTATGTGATAGTCATCTTATCATTGAATGATTCAGGGTTGAGGCATGTCTCTTCATACCCCAGTTCTATTTCTCCCTGCATTTGTTCTTTGCAGTCATTCACTTTTTCCAGCATTTCGTTTTGCATTTCTTCAACCACTTCCACAACCTCTACATCTTCAATAATTTCAGGTTCCGGAACGCTCACATCTTGGTTTTTAAAGGCATATACGAAATAAAAAGTCACCGGATTTTCTCTGCCTGTTACAACCACCTCAGAAAGGTCCTGTTCATCTGAGCGCACGGTACACCCGGCCTCATTGCTCACTGCCACGATATAGTTGCCCGGTGGCAGGTTGCTTGCAAAACCGGAATAAGTTGTCTGCTCGGTATTTTCAGTGATGCTGCCATCTTCTTCTTCCACAAGCCTGATCCATTCGTAGGAATATGTTTCGTCTACCGGCACAGGGTTCACAACTACTTCTGCAGTACATGGCCCGCCAACTAGGTTATCAAGGTCAAATAAGCCGGGTGCTGCCGGGATGGCAAAGTTGCTATCAGCTTTACACCCCCGGTCATCGAATACTTCCACGGTGTACGAATCCCCCGTGTATATGGTATCTGCCCTGGCGGTGAACGAGATGGTGTCGTTCGTGTAATGGTCTATCCACAGGTAATAATAATCTCCAACAGCTCCATTTGCATAGGCTGTTGCGCTGCCCACAACATCCCCTGGACATTCCGGGTTTTCTGTCATGATTTCTACTGTCAATTCGCTGCCCTGTTCTACTGTAAACTCTTTTTCTGCCCCGCATCCTGTCGTGGTTTCTGTTACGCTGAGCCTGTATGCGCCCGGGGCTAACAACGGGTCTTCGGTTGTATGGGATAAAGGTGTTTCACCCCCCAATTCGTCAACACTAAACCACTGGTATCCGAATGACGGGACGGCATCGCTTCCCACGAGGGCGGGTTCTGCCTGTACCCTTACATTGCCGGTGCCGCACGAGATGGTATTGTCTACACTCAGCATCAACCGTGGTTGTAACACGCCAATGCCGCTTTGTTCCAGGACACACCCGTTTTGTTGTTCCACTTGTACATGGTATTGGCCTGCTTCGAGGCCGATAAAAGTACATGGCATCGCGGGAGATATTTTTTCCAGTTCATTCAATGTGATCGTCTTTACCGGGCTGTTCTCCGGGGTTAAGGTAACGGCCACCTCACCGGCTTCCGGATCTGCACATGTGGCATTTTGTGTTTCAATTTCCAGTTCAGGGCCCTCGTAAGGTATTTCTACCGGAGTCACGCTGCTACATCCGCTATTATCATTAGTAATAGTGATGTGGTTGGTGCCCTGGAAAAGGTTGTCTGCCTGAACAGGGTTATCCCCGTCTTCCCAGGCTGCTTCTTCTCCACCCCATGAGATGGTATAGGTAACATCGGGATCCGGGTTGCTTACACTCACTTCTGCGCTTCCGTCATTCCATCCGGGGCATGCAATACCATTGCTTACAGTAATGGTGGCTTCCGGAACAGGTACTTCCGTGACCTCAATTACTGCCGGGTCAGATACACCGCAATTATGGCTCAACTCAACAGAGTAGGTGCCTGATGCGCTTACATTGATTGTTTTACTGCCTTCATTTATAATTATGTCTTCATCTGTGTTTTTCCAAACGTAGTTGTATTCCAGTCCCGGCACCCGTGTTGGCGAAGAGGTCATCACAGCCTCGAGGCGTATGGATCCTCCTGAACAGAAAGTGGTTTGGCCTTCGGGTGTTTCAATGATGAGCCCGGGCGGAGATTCGACCAGTATGGCTACAGCAGATGAATCTTTGCACATCCCGTTTGATACCGTTAATTTAACCCTGTACTGCCCTGGATTGTCAAATGCATGTTTTGGTTGTTCCCGTACACTTTTATTTCCGTCTCCAAAATCCCATGTATACGAGAGATTATCGTCATCATCCCCGGGTTTGAATTGTATCTTGTTGCCCGGACATACAAAGCGGTCTTCTATAGGCAGGTCTATTTCTGCATTCACAGGCTTGCCCACGGTAACTGTTTGGGTGTGGCTGGCTTTACATCCATTCCTTACCACACTCAGCGTAACATCATATGCTCCTTCTTCTTCGTACAGGTGGAGGGGCGATTGGGCATACGAGGTGTCTTCGTCTCCAAAGGCCCATTCGTATTGTGTAGGGCCGGCAGGTGCAGAGAATGCCATGGGGTACCCGAGGCAACCGTCTTTCACATAAAAGACCGGATCGGGGTTGCCTACCATTACCAGCACGGAGGTATGTGTTTCTGCATTTTCTTTGGTCAGTGTGAGCATGACCGTATAATTGCCGTCAGCCTCATAGTCGTGCGATACATGTGTAAGATTAATGCCCTCCTGTGGTGTAGAACCATCGCCAAAGTCCCACTTGTAGGTTACATCCCCTTCTATGCTGCCTGCATCGAATTCGGCATGGGTATTGTCGCACGAGGTATTGAAGCTGACCTCGGTGGTTTTGAGTACAATGATATGGCGGGTTACAGACAATTCTTCTAATCCACTCCGCGCTGTAATGGTGACTTCATGTTGTCCGACAGATAACTGCGGTGGATACCAGGATATGTGGCCTGATATGGAATTGCCGGAACCATCTGTAACAAGAATGGCGTCATCAGGATTATAATCAGTAAATGGAGTGCCGTCTGCACGAACAGAAATATTGGCAAGGGCATCCGGATCTGATGCCGTGAATTCTGTTATCAATTCATGATGCTGGAAAACGTAAATAGGGCCCTGGTCTACAATAAGATTGATGTCGGAAGTATAAGAAATATCTTTAGCTGTTGAAAATTCGGAAGTATTATCGTCTGTATCCGTAACCGTTGCAGCCAATTGGTCGCCCGGCCGTAATGACAGCCCATTTAAGCTAAACTGGCATACGTGGTCATCTTCAAATAAGGTATTTGTTTCACGGGCTAAAAAGGTATAATGTTTGATGCCTTCAGAATTTACCCTGACAAGATATAATTCAACAACACCCTGACGCGAGGAGTTTACATCTGCTTCAATTACGCCGGATGAAACACGTTCTGCATTTGTGATAGAAGGTGGTGCAATATTGTCATTTGAATGACCATCAAGTCGTATGGGGACAAAATCTCCATGGATTAGATTTAATTCATATTTATTTTCTGATATAAAATTAAAGTCAGAATTATTGTTTAACCTGATCACTCCCTGTCCGGAATTAGAACTGCCTTTTATAATATTTCCATTATCACTTTTTCCTATATTACAATATTCAGAACCGGACATATACAAGGTAGGTGCAGCTGATGATATCATTTCATTGTTCGTTAAATCAATGTTAAACGAATTCAATATTTCCATTCCTTCATTTACATTACTACTATCTACAGTGCAATATTCAGAACCGGACATATACAAAGTAGGTGCAGCCGATGATATCATTTCATTGTTCGTTAAATCAATGTTAAATGAATTCAATATTTCCATTCCTTCATTTACATTACTACTATCTACAGTGCAATACTCTGAACCGGATATATACAAAGTAGGTGCAGCCGATGATATCATTTCATTGTTCGTTAAATCAATGTTAAATGAATTCAATATTTCCATTCCTTCATTTACATTACTACTATCTACAGTGCAATACTCTGAACCGGATATATACAAGGTAGGTGCAGCCGATGATATCATTTCATTATGATTTAAATCAATGAATAGCGAATTCCATATTTCCATTCCTTCATTTACATTACTACTATCTACAGTGCAATACTCAGAACCGGATATATACAAAGTAGGTGCAGCCGATGATAACATTTCATTATGATTTAAATCAATGTTGATAGAATTCCCTATCTCCATGCCTTCATTCAACTCACAACTATCAACGATACAATTTTGCGTTCCAAAAATATCTATCCTGTTATTAAAAAGTATATTTTTAATGATTGTACTTGATCTGATATAAATACATTCATCCACAATCCCGTTAATATAAATCTTTTTATCATCTACTGCCACGTTTCCGGGTTGAGTGTTTCCATTCATGATTACGGGGCTTGAAATGGTAATGTTCCTTTCCAGGTTAATAACATAAGGGAGCGGCCCTTCTGAGGAAGGTATGTTGAATATGATCTCCGGGGTTTCACTGCAATTCACCCCGGCATTGATTTGTTCTATGGCGTATCGCAGGGAGCCTTCAATGGGTGTTTCGCCATCGGTGTAATCCTGGGTGTTGGTGACTTCAAAGGTGCATTGTTCGGGTTGCAGTAATATTTCCAATGGCTCAGAGTAAAGGGTTAAATCTGTTAATTCATCATTGGTGACAACAGCCCGGTATTGACCCTCATCAGCTGATGTCATGCTTAAAATCTCCAGTTCGCGTGTACTCTGGCCTGTGACATCAACATATTTTGAACCATTATATTTCTGCCATTTGTAATTGTTGGTGCCATAATCATCATCTATGCTTTGGTCTATACCACAGTCGTAGCGGAGTTCTTCGCCCTCAGTAACGTAAATCTTTTCGTCGGGGAGGGCAAAAGGGTTTTGGGGGGAATAATCAAAATATAAAATATCAGAAGAATGAAAAGGATAAATATCTTCAAAGGTAAAATTGTTGTTTTGGATATATAGAAATCCTAGATTAGGTAAAGTAGATAATTCAGATGGAATATTATATAAATCCAAGCTATCTAAATAAATTAAATGTAATTTAAACAAGTCTGCCAATTGTTCGGGTATTGGTCCTGAAATACTTGTACGACTAATTGAAAGATATCTTAATTCTTCTAAATCACTTATAGATGAAGGTATTGTTCCTTCAATGTTTACATTTTTTCTTAACTCTAATATTTCCAATTTTTTCAGTTCAATAAAATCTGCTATATCAGATTCAATATTTGTGTAAGCAAAGGATACTCTACTAAGGTTTGAAAGCTTAAAAAAATTCGGCGGTAATGTATTCGAAAATGAAGTTGAATATAATTCTATCGTACTTAGATTAGGCATATCAATTGAATTCGGGATATACCCTGTAAGTTCTCGGTTAGCATTCAATTTTAATTCTTTTAAATTATTTAAGTTTTCCCAAAAATTATCAGGCACAGTACCTTTAAGATTACAGTATGAAAGTTCCAGATGAGTCAAGCTTTTTAAATCTGATAACCCGACCGGAAAATCACTTTCATTAAAATCATTAAAAGATAAATTTATC
>CAZJWE010000151.1:0-8623 GCA_964549265.1 uncultured Bacteroidales bacterium
AATATTAAAAATTTTTATTAATTTTATGCTGATATAAAATATAAAGATTATGATATTTACAAAACTTAGACTATTATTTTTAAGTATCCCTGATACAAATTCGGTTGAAAACAAAAGGGAACATTTAAGAAAAGAATTTGAAGAGTTAAATAATTTTGCTCAATCCGATGAATTGAAGCATTATGAAGAACTTAGAAATTTTGTTCAATCAAATGAATTCAAACAACGTGTCAGGACTATCAAAGCACAAAAGTTTCAAGACACCCCTGAATATAATAAATTACAGCGTTATAATCAATTAAAAAAACAAAACACCATTAAAAAATACTTAAAAGGAAAACTATCAGAATCAGACCTTAACAGCACTCAACAAAGAGAAGTGCAGGAATACAAGGAATTAGAAAGCTTCATCAATTCAAATGAGTTCCGTCAGGTCGAGAATTACATGAAGCAGTCTTCCTCAAAGAAATATCAACAATCCGAAGAATACAAACAATTACAGGAATTTATACACCTTAACAAATCCGATAAAATTAAATGGTTTTATAAATTTAAAGATCATTCAAAATTTGATGAATTAAGGAGATGGGAGCTTACTTTTAATGACGATTTTGATGAACGGTCATTGGATAAAAACAAATGGCTTACAAAATACTATTGGGGCGAAAAAATATTGCATTCAGCATATTCATTGAGCAATGACAAACATTTTGTCACAGACGGCAAGAATTTACAATTGACAAACAGTGCGTTGGAAATAGTAACAAAACATGAAAATGCTGAAGGAAGAGCATGGCATCCTAAATTTGGATTCCATCCCAAACATTACAGTTACACATCCGGAGTTGTGAATACCGGAGATACTTATAAACAAAAATTTGGCATCATAGAAGCCAAAATCAGTTTTAACAGCAATACTCCTATCACACAAGGATTTTGGATGGTGGACAATGTCATCCTGCCACAAATCAATATTGCCAAGCTCAATAAAAACAAACTTGAATTAGGGCAAATCACCGGTTCAGTCGAACGAAAATCCATACACGATCATATTTTCAAAATGAATGGAAACAAATTTGTAAATCAATACTTTATTTATACACTTGAGTGGTCACCGCACCAACTCATATGGAAAATCAATGATAAAGTAATTGTGAAACAACAAAATACACTCCCCGAAAAAGAGTTATCTTTATTGTTTACAGCTGGTATATTTAATGGAGCCGAACCAGTTGGATTGCCTTCTACAATGAAGGTAGACTGGGTAAGGTGTTATCAGGAAGCCAAATAAATCCACAAAACTAAACAAAGTGTTTGGATCATAATGTTCAATAACGAGGCTTGCGCGGTCCCAAAAAGCGCAGTTTACTAAAGTAAATGAGCAATTTTGGGCAAGCGTAACGAAGTTAGCGGACTTTATGGACAAACACTATTTAAAATAATCCCTTACCTGGCACATAGAAAGTATCATTTTGGGATTCTCTTCTATTGCATTGCCAATAACAATCATATCGGCACCGGCTTTAAAAGCTTTTTTAGCCTGTTCGCCTGTTTTAATTCCTCCGCCGGTAATCAATGGAACATGAATATTATCTTTTACCTGGCGAATTACATGTTCATTCACTACCCTGCCCGAACCGCTTCCGGCTTCTAAGTAAATCATTTTATGCCCAAGCATTTCACCTGCTATGGCTGTTGCGATAATAATATCTGTTTTATCTCCGGGAATGGGGCAAGTGCCACTCATATAAGCTACAGAAGTGCTGTAATCATTGCCGATTAATATATAACCGGTGGATATCACTTCAAGTCCGGACTTGCGCAATATTGGAGCAGCAAACACATGATTTCCTATAAGATATTCCGGATTCCTTCCTGAAATAAGTGACAAAAGTAAAATGGCATCAGCTTTCCCGGAAATTTGCAATATGCTTCCGGGAAAAATGATAACAGGGATATTGGTGTTTTGTTTGATCTTTTCTATCGCGGATTCAATAAAATCATTTACAAGGCTCCCCCCAATCATAATAAAATCTACATGTCCCTTATTGGCATAATCAATTGTCCTGTAAATTTCATCTAAAGAAATTTTGTCAGGGTCAATCAATATGGCCAGGGATTTTCTGCCCTCTGTATGCTTTGTAATAATATCCTGATATATCATTAGTTTATTTCTTTACTGCTCCATACTACCACATAATTATCCAACACTTTATATCTTAGCTTAAATTCAATAGTGTTTTGTCCGTTTATAAGGTGTGCACCAAATTGTCCTGTTTGTTTTAGTACAAATGGATTGACAAAGATATGTTCTTTAAAGCTGATTTTTTTCTTCCCATGTATTTTATAAATAGCTTCTTTTGCAGACCAATGTAAATATAATAGTATTTTTTGGTCTTTGTTATCCTGAATGTTTATATTCTCCTTTTCATTTATAAAACGATGTTTAATCCGGTGTATCTTATCGGAAATATATTCAATATCAATACCCACTTTTTTTGTTTGCCCCACGATCATACATGTGAGTTCATTCGAATGGGATATGCTAATGTCATATGATCTGTCCTCAAGAAAAGGTTTATTATTCAAATAACAAATTCGTGCATTGTTATTGCACAATTCTTTAAGCAATGTTCTTGCACTGAGCCACTCTTTTTTTCGTTTATCTGTTTTAAACGAATCAAGACGTTGAACTTCTTCAGTAGACAAAAAAAGTTGTTCTTTCAATTCTTCAGTTGTTTCTTCTATTTTCCAGCAACCCAAAATACAATCTTCATCTACATATGTTTTATACTGAAGCCCCATTCTTCCTTTATTTGTTTTTCCATTTAAAAGTTTCAATTAAATGCACAATGTCTTTCTTTAAAAATTCTATTACAGGAGCTAATGAATCTTTATTTGGTTCCGTCATAAAATAGAGTGCCCCGCGTATAAAATGTTTATTGCTATCTGTCAAAAAAAACTGCACATTCGAAGCCACATTTCCTTTAATTGTATACATTAAACCATAAACATCATGTTCTCGCTTCCGGTAAAACTGTTCTCCAATTGCTTCGGCTTTCACCGTGTGCTTGTATGCAAAAGTTCTCGAATCTTCAATATATTTATTTAAATTATTATTTATTTTTCTGTAGCTAAGATGTATGGTGCCATCATATTCGGGAAATTTTATATTAAACCAGCATGGATATTGTGTTTGGTTTGTATCTTTTACAATCTTCCCATATTCAGGATACTCAAAAACAAACGGGCAGTCATTAACATATTGAGTATATGTTTTTTCAGGAAATTCAATTCTGTGATATCCAAGAGGTTTAGGAGTATATTCTTGTTTACAGCTTATTCCTCCTACAAAAAAAATAATGATTGATATAAAAAAAGTTAATCTACTTTTCATTTCCATTGCTATCTTCTGGGTTAATGGTTACTTTAATCTGCTTTATTCTCCGGTTATCCACCGCTTCTATTTTAAACGTAAATTGTTGATAGGTGATTATTTCATTTTTCCCCGGAAGTTCACCTTTTAAATTTAGGATAAACCCTGCAAGAGTGTCAGCATCTCCTTTATCTTTATCAAATAAATCGTCTTTTATTTGAACGACTTTAAAAAAATCATTTAATAATACTTTTCCATCAAATAAATAATTATAATCATCTATTTTTGAATAGTGAATTTCTTCTTCTTCGGATTCATCCTTTATTTCTCCCACAATTTCTTCAAGGATGTCTTCCATTGTAACAATTCCATAGGTTCCTCCATACTCATCATTGATTATGGCCATATGCGTTTTATTGGCCTGAAAACCATATAACAGTTCATTTATTTTTTTATTTTCAGGAACGTAATAAGCAGGCCGGATCATATTTTGCCATTGATATTCTTCTTTGTGCTGATAAATAGAAGGTAACAGATCTTTTATATAAAGGATTCCAATGATGTCGTCAAAATTTTCTGAATAGACCGGTAAGCGTGAATAACCCGATTCAATAATTACATTAACAAGATCTTTAAAATTTGTACTCACATCAACAGCCACAACATCTACCCTGGATTTCATTATTTCTTTAACATTGGTGTCACCAAACCGCATAATACCATTTAATATATTGGCATCATTCGACTGTGGAGTTGATAAATCAAGCATTTCAGAAAGGTCTTCTATCGAAATATTCGCTTTATTTAAATTCCTGATTTCCGATATATTGGATGGAAGAAATAAATAAAACGGACGCAATAATTTTCCCATGAAAATAATGGGATAAACAGCAAAAGCAAGGATCCCGGTATTTCGGTTATGAATAATTTTTACAGGCAAACACTCTCCGATAAAAAGTAATATAATTGTTAATAAAACAACTTCTATTACAATAGAAATCCCAACAAATTTAAATCCACTGCTAAAATACAGGGTCAATAATGTTGAAAAAATAATAATCCCGCTGATTAGAATAATTTTCAGTGTGATGATTGCAGAGGTGAATAATTTGGGCTGCTGAAAACATGTAAGAATGAACCTGGATGTTTTGGATTCATGCTCTTCCAAATCATTAATATTTTCCGGTGTAAGTGATGAAAAAGCCATTTCAGCACTCATAACAATACCATATATCAAAAGGAATACAGTTAATAGTATCACTTCGATAGTAATAGCCTGACCGGAAAAAAAATACTGCAATATGTATTGATCCACTAAAGGTTCTGCTTCCAATAGGATGGATTTATGTTATAACAAATAAGTTGATAATTACTTCTAAAAAGGCAGGTCATCTGTTTCATTATCAGCTTCCTGATCAAATTGAGGTGCAGCTTCTTCTGTCTGTTCCTGATATGAATCTGTTTCTGCTCCTTCTCCACCTTGTCTCTTGCCCAGCATTTTCATATTATCAACAATTACTTCAGTAATGTATCTTTTATTCCCTTCTTTGTCGTCATATGAACGAGTACTAATTTTGCCTTCCAGATAAAGTAAATCTCCTTTTTTTACATATTTTTCTGCAATTTCGGCTAATTTACGCCAAAGAATTATATTATGCCATTCGGTATTTTTAACGTTTTCACCATTTTTATTTTTATATTTTTCATTCGTAGCCAAAGGAAATTTGCATAAAGCAACTCCACTATCTAAGTAACGTATTTCAGGTTCTTTACCTACATTACCTACAAGTATAATTCTGTTTACTGACATATTTTATAGTTTTTAAAAATTCATAAATAGAGATACAAGGATACAAATTTTTATGGTAAATGCAAAAGATTATGTGAAATATTTAGCATACTTTGTTTTTTTTATATATCGATCTATCAATCTTGGAATTGCAAACTCACTTAATTTGTCAAATTGAATCAGTTGATACTTTTCGCCTAATCTGGTAAATGGTTCGTTTATATGAATATGATAAAAAACAGCATGAATTTTTTGATGTGATAACTGATGTTCAACCGGTTCAGATACCTCATCTATGGTATATGCTTTATTGCTAAAGAATTCTTGCCATGGGGTTGATTCCTGGATAGTTTTTTTATTTATTTTTTTATTTGTTTCGATAAGTGGAAATTCATATAAAGAGTTCCAAATATCTTTTTGTGTTCGCTGGCTTAAATATACACTTTCATTAAAATTTATTATAAGGTAATTGAAATATCTGTGTCGAATTTTCACTTTCTTATTTTTAACCGGTAACTGTTGAGTCAAATGCTCTTTAAGTGCCACGCAATCTACAGCAAGGGGGCATTCCTCACATAAAGGATTCTGCGGATTACAAATCAATGCTCCTATTTCCATAATGGCCTGGTTGAATAAAGCAGGAGATTGGTCGTTCATAAAATCCAATGCATAATTGCTGAATTTTTTCTTTCCGGCTGAAGTATTAATGGTTTCATATACTTTATACAAACGGGCTATCACCCGTTCAACATTCCCATCAACAACCGGAACACGCTCGCCAAAAGAAAAAGAAGCAATAGCTGCAGCAGTATAAGGGCCTATTCCTTTTAATGTTAAAAGCTCTTGATATGTGTTTGGAAAAATACCATTGTTATGAGATTTTATAAACAGTGCAGTAGAATGCATATTCTTTGCCCTGGTATAATATCCAAGTCCCTGCCATATTTTCAACACCTCTTCAATTTTGCTATCTGCAAGCGAATCCACATCAGGAAATTTTTCCACAAAACGGTAATAATAATCAATTCCTTGGTCTATACGGGTTTGCTGTAAAATAATTTCAGATACCCATATCAAATAAGTATCCGATGTGTTTCGCCAGGGCAAATCCCGTTTATTTGCTTCATACCAATCAATAAGTCGTTTTGCCGGTGTCATGTACAGATATTTTGAATGTTAATAAAACAACTATACATCACATCTTATTGTTCTATTAAAAATTAATCATATTCCGATCCTGATTTTATAAATTTGTACAATATTTACCAGTCTATGCCGCAAAAAAAACTGACATATGATCAAGCTATAACAAAAGCCATGCGATTGTGCAGTATGGGAGAAAAATGCACAGACGATATCCGTAAAAAACTGTTGCAATGGGGGATTGAACAAAAAGATTTTTCACCAATCATTGACCAACTTAAAAAAAACCGGTTTATTGATGACGAAAGGTTTGCAATGTTATTTGCACAAAGCAAAGTAAGACAAAACAAATGGGGTAAGTTAAAAATTTCTTTTGCAATGAAACAAAAAAACATACCAGGCCATATTATTCAACAATCATTGGATAATATTGATGATCAGGAATACAAAAGTATTCTTGCAAATGAATTGAAAAAAAAACTTCATTCCGTTGAACACATAGAAGATCCCTGCGTAACTCGAAAAAAACTTCTACAATACGCTTTTAATAAAGGGTTTGAAAGTCATATTGCACATGAGATGACAGCATCAATTATGAAGAATCATACCACTCGTGAAGATGATTGTTAAAAGGTTATATAAGCCAGAATGAAGAAATATGATGTATGATGCATAAACAATGTTCCACCAATCACACTTAATTATATTGTTGGCTTTTAACAAAATACGCCACCTTTTCAAGAGAAGTGATCATGTCATATTCTTCAATATACACATTCGGAGGAAGGTTTAAGGGTACAGAAGTAAAGTTCAATATTCCCTTAATACCACACACAGCTAATTTTTCGGCCACTTGTTGAGCACTGTCAGGTGGCACACTTAACAGAACTATGGTTATGTTTTGTTCTTTGACTATTTGTTCCATGTCTTCAAATGAATAACATTTGATCCCGGATATGACCCTGTTGATTTTTTTAGGATCAATATCAAATGCAGCAATCAATTTTAATTTTGGCCTTTTGCCAATAAAATAGCCTGTTATGGCTTTCCCCAAATTACCCATTCCTACTACACCAACATTCTGGTCAGCTTCTTTATCCAGAACTTCGCCGATTTTTTCAACAAGTGCTTTAATGTCATATCCTTTCTTTTGGGATGTAGAATAGCCAATAAACATAATATCTCTTCTCACCTGCACTGCAGTGATATTATGAATTTTAGCAAGCTCATGTGAATAAATATGAGTTTTTCCTTCTTTCAGGCAATTTAAAAGAGTTCTTCTAAAACCGCTCAAACGTTCAACTGTCTTTTCAGGCAGCATTAATATTATGTTTTAATAGTTGTAAAAATATTATAAAATTGTAAATATAAAATTTAAAATCTAAAAATACAATATGTTATATTCGATTGTTCATATTTAGTGTTTGTCCCATCATGTCTACTAACTTCGTTACGCTTACCCCAAAATTGCTCATTTACTTCAGTAAACTGCGCTTTGAGGGCTGCGCAAGCCTCGTTATCGAACATTATGATCCAAACTTGAGTTAAGGGGACTTAAAATAGTTCAAATAAATATCTCAGATATTGATTGATTGTTATACAATTTTCACATTCGCTCCACATCCAGATACAATCTGTAAAATCAACCATCATATGTATTAACAGCCCTGTGCCTAAGATACGGGTTTTTTTAAACCACAACAAAATACAATATATACCAATTGCGATAAACGAATGCAATGGATGAATACCAATACTGCACCGGGACGGGTCAAATACCGGATGAGCCAATACATGGTCAATATCTATCAACATGGTAAGAAGCATAATGATAAATGCTTTTTTCCATACCGGTTTAAAAAAAGTGACAGACACAATCCATGGTAAAAAAAGGTGTAACCCATAATGGACAATGGGTTGCAGGATATTTGTTGCAAGCATAAATACGCTTTAATTTATTGACAAAGTGTAAGGAAAATCAATTCAAAGTTAAAAAAAACAAAATATTTTAAATATTTTTTAAATAATCATTTGATGAATTCAACGAACTGTATTATATTTGCATTCTCAAAAAACCTTCCTCTTTAGCTCAGCTGGTTAGAGCGACTGGCTGTTAACCAGTAGGTCCTTGGTTCGAGTCCAAGAAGGGGAGCCTGAAAAACCCGGTTGTAAAGCCGGGTTTTTTTTGTTATATAATCCACCCTAACCATCTTTTTTACTAAATTAGCAGAAAAAATAGATGACCCGAGCCATGACATTTTTTTTTAACACACACCCGCATGATTATTAAAAATCTATTTAGATCACACAAAGTC
>CAZJWE010000152.1:0-8610 GCA_964549265.1 uncultured Bacteroidales bacterium
TATGAAAAACTCTGAAAATTTTGATGCGAAGGAATTATTAGAAGTCCCCTTAAATCCCACAAGGTTCCCCAGCCCCTCTATATTGTAATGTTTATATTCAGGCATCCTGCTGAGACGAATGAATTCTTCAACACGATAATGGTTAATCAGGTGATAAAAATTAGAACCGGATTGTTCATTGATAATCTGGGATAAGTACTGGCGATTTGTATCCAACTCTTTGGCTAAAAAATCCAATCGTAAATCATTTTTTAAAAATAATTTTTCATTTGTAATGAATGAAAGTAATTTGGTATATATTTCTTTCTTCTTCTCCGAAGACAAAGCTGATGTCTTATATTTATCATTCTTTTTGTTAGAATTGGTTTTTTTGTATTCATCATTATAATAAACATCTTCTTGCCGGATTCCAAAAATGCCAATCAGCATATTGACAATTAATAGATTAGAAAAATGATTATTTTATCTATAAGTTCTTTCAATACTAAAGATATGTAAAGATTTAATCAATGTAATATTCAAATAGACTTTATTCTATCATTTATACAAAATATTTTGATTTATTTAAAAAATATATTAATTTTGACCAAATGGTTAAACCAAATAGTTTAAATCAATGGTTAAATACGATAAAAATACAGAAACAAAGATTCTGGATGCCGCACAAGAAGAGTTTCTTCATAAAGGCATGACAGGTGCACGTATGCAGGGCATTGCAAACAGAGCAGGCATCAACAAAGCGCTTTTGCATTATTATTACAGGACAAAAGAAAAGCTTTTTTTGGCTGTATTTAACGTGGCAATCGCCCAATTTGTCCCCAAAATATACAGTATCTTAATCTCTCCCGATATTCATCTGTTTGATAAAATCCGGGTCTTTATTGAGAAATACAGCAAGATTCTGCTGAAAAACCAATTTATCCCGCTCTTTGTTCTGCATGAAATCAACAGGAATCCTGAGAAACTTGTGGAAATAATCAAATCAAAAGGCATTGAGCCGGAGCTTTTTTTTGCACAAGTGCAAAAAGAAATTAAAAATGGCACAATCCGGCCCATTGACCCCAGGGGTCTGATTATTAATATGCTGTCACTTACCATTTTCCCTATTGGTGGCCGTCCGCTTTTACAACGAATGGTATTTAATAATGACAAAAAAGCATATGAGCAATTTTTAAAACAGAGAATAAAAGAAGTCCCTGAATTTATTATCCAATCTATAAAATTGTAATTATGACAAGAAAATATCATATCGTCATTTTTTTATGGAGCACAATCTCTTTTGGCCTTACATCCAAGGTACATGCTGATAATGCCAGGGATACCCTTCAGCTTTTTGATTGTTACCAATATGCGGTTCAACATCATCCTTTGGCAAAACAAGTTGAATTGTATGAAAAAGGAGAAAAACTCAGGATAAAAAATCATAATACGCATTGGTATCCACAAATAGACTTAAATGCACAAGCCACGTATCAATCGGATGTTCCTCATATAGGAGACATTAGTTTACCTGCACCATCCGGTCAACCAGGAAGTCCTTCAACCTATGAAATTGATATCCCTGAACCTGACCATGACCAATATAAAATAGCTCTTGATATCCGGCAGACCATTTATGACGGAGGAGCAACTAAAAAGTCCAAAACACTGGAAACGATCAATGCAAAAGCTAACAGGCAGAACGTACGTGTTGAAATAGAAAAAGTTAAATCACAGATCAATGAAGTATATTTTTCTATTTTATTGTTAGATAAACACCTTGACCAGATCAACCTGGTAAAGGATGAGATTGAAAAACGAACCAAATCCATTGCATCAGGTGTAGAAAATGGCACCCTGCTTCCATCCGACCTCAAGGTTGTGGAGGCAGAGCTACTCTCCATCAAACAACAAAGATTTGAATTAAAGCAAAAGAAAGAATCATTGGTCAATATTTTATCCGAATTAACTGATACAACCATTGGGTTCAATGCCATATTAATCCCCCCGGATGTTTCTTTTGAACAACCTGCTCAAATCAACCGACAGGAATTAATACTTTTTGATATCCAAAAGGAATCATTGCAGGCATCTAAAGACCTCACATTGAGTAAGCAGATGCCCAACGTGTTTGCATTTTCGCAAGTGGGGTATGGAAAACCCGGCCTGAATATGTTAAATGATGAATTTGATACATATTATTTAATTGGTGCAGGATTGAAATGGAATTTATGGGACTGGAAACAACACAAACGGCAACGACAACTTTTGGATATAAAACAATCTGTTGTAGAAACACAGAAACAACATTTCAAACAAAACATCGAGATTGCGCTGCAACGTGAAATAGAAAAAATAGTAAACCTTGAATCCATGATCAAAACCGACCTGAAAATTATTGAAAAGCGTGAAGAAATTATTGAAAGTGCCCGGTCGCAATTGGAAAACGGGATCATTAATTCAACTGAATTTTTAACCAAACTCAATCAAAAAAAAGAAGCCAATATCCGGTTAGAAACCCATAAAATAGAACTAACCAAAGCAAAAATTAATTATTTAACCATGAATGGTGATTTATAATTTTAAATAAAAATAACAACCACATGAAAATACATAACTTAATCATTTACAGTATTATATTAATTCTGTTTTCCTGCAAAAATGCCCATCAACAATCTGATGCCTATGGGAATTTTGAGGCGCGGGAAATATTTGTTGCATCAGAAGCCAATGGTAAAATAACATCATTTACCATTGAAGAAGGGGATGAATATAAAGAAGGAGAGATTGCCGGGGTGATTGATTCATCGCGGATTCATCTTAAAAAACAGCAATTACTGGCCAATAGGTCTGCAATTGAAGCACGATTGATCGGTGTTAATGCCCAGGTGAATGTGTTGGAGGAACAAAAAAAGAATTTGCTCCGTGAAAAAAACAGGGTCCAACGATTGATAAAAGATGATGCAGCCACACAAAAACAACTTGATGATATCCAGGGCGAAATAGACGTGTTGAATCGCCGGATTGCAGCCACAAAAAGTCAATATAAGGTGTTAGAAAGCGAAATCAAATCGGTTAATCAGCGAATAGCAGAGATCAATGAAGAAATATCAAATTGTATTATAAAAGTGCCTGTTGACGGGACGGTACTCGTAACTTATGCAGAACAAGGTGAATATACAACCATGGGCAAAAATCTGTTCAAGATAGCAGATCTGTCAACGTTGTTCTTGCGGGTATATGTGAGTGAAACTCAGCTTCCGGAGATTGAGCGGGAGCAGGAAGTTCAGGTTTTGATTGATAAAAATGCAACTGAATATATAAAACTAAAAGGTGAGATCAGCTGGATCAGCTCTTCGGCCGAATTCACCCCCAAAATCATTCAAACAAAAGAAGAGCGTGTAAACCTGGTTTATGCAGTGAAAGTAAAGGTGCCTAATGACGGGCGTCTTAAAATAGGCATGCCCGGAGAAGTAAAATTTTAGCCTGGCCTCAATAATCATTATAAATAAACCTTATGAATATCATCAACGCACAACATATCCATAAAACATTTGATAACACAAAAGCCTTAACAGATGTTTCCGTGAGTGTTAATAAAGGTGAGTTGTTTGGTATTATCGGGCCCGATGGTGCAGGCAAAACCACATTGTTCAGAATCATAGCTTCGTTAATGTTACCCGATAAAGGAACTGTTGAGGTGAAAGGTATGGATACCCATAAAGATTATAAAAAAATTAGAAAAATTATTGGTTATATGCCCGGCACGTTTTCTCTTTATCATGATCTTTCCGTGGTAGAAAATCTCCACTTTTTTGCACGGGTTTATGGGACGAGTATTGAGGAAAACCATCACCTGGTAAAAGACGTGTATCAACAAATAGAACCTTTTAAGCATCGGAGAGCCGGGAATTTAAGTGGTGGTATGAAACAAAAACTGGCATTATCATGTACCTTAATCCATCAGCCCGAAATTATGATCCTGGATGAGCCAACAACGGGCGTTGACCCGGTTTCGAGACAGGAATTCTGGAAAATATTGAAAGGCCTCAGGCAATTTGATATGACCATCGTGGTGTCTACCCCATATATGGATGAAGCCAGCTTGTGTGACAGGATTGCTTTGATTCAGAACGGGGAAATATTGACCATCAATACACCCGCACAAATTGCCGGTGAATTTGGGAAACCCCTTTATGCCATAAAAGCGCAGAATATTTATAATGTATTAAAAGACCTGAGAACATTTGAAGGGACACAAACCGCTTTTTCTTCAGGACAAGAGGTTCATCTTACATTAAAAGATGGATATACTATTGATACGGCAACTCAGTACCTAACTCAAAAACAACATGCCGATGTAATGATCAATAAAATTACTCCGGGAATAGAAGATTGCTTTTTGGATAAAATGATGAACAAGAATAATTTAAAATGAAGGAAGCACAACAATACAGCATAATGGCAAAAGACCTGGTCAAAAAGTTTGGTGATTTTGTGGCCAACGACCGGCTCACTTTTTCCGTGAATAAAGGCGAGATATTTGGGTTCCTGGGACCCAATGGAGCCGGGAAAACCACGGCCATTAAAATGTTGTGCGGCCTTTCTTCTCCCACATCCGGAGAGATGAAAGTAGCAGGATATGATGGATACAAAGAAAGAGATAAAATAAAAAAAAGCATCGGGTATATGAGTCAACATTTTTCATTGTATGAAGACCTGAATATTAAAGAAAATATTCGGTTCTATGCCGGCATATACGGGATGAGGAAAGCTGAGATCAAACACAAAACACAAGAATTGATCAGCAGGTTCAATTTAGGAACCATCCAGAATAAGCTAATCAGGGACTTGCCACTGGGATGGAAGCAAAAACTGGCATTTTCGGTGGCGATTTTTCACCAGCCTGAAATCGTGTTCCTGGACGAGCCTACCAGTGGGGTGGATCCTGTTACGCGCCGGCAGTTTTGGGATATGATTTACGAGACAGCAGAGCAGGGAATCACAGCATTCGTCACCACCCACTATATGGATGAAGCAGAGTATTGCGACAGGGCATGTATTATGGCCGGAGGCCAGATAAAAGCATTGGATTCTCCGGATGCTCTAAAACAGCAATATAATGTTAAAACAATGAATGATGTATTTATTAAAATTGCACGCTGATTTTTTAATAAATATGCCAAAGAAATTTAATATAGAAGAATCATAATAGAAAAACATAAACGAATGAAAACAGAAAGAGCAGTCATTTTTGACATGGATGGCGTTTTGGTAGACAACGCCGAATATCACAGGAAAGCCTGGATTGAATTCAGCAGAAAAAAAGGGCACCCCATCACATTAGAAGAATTTGAAACCATAGGATTTGGCGATGTCAACAAACGGTATCTCGAATTTGTATTCAATCGCGTGATTGAAGGAGATGAATTAACAGCCCTTGCCAATGAAAAAGAGCAGTTGTACCGTACATTATTCACACAACATATCAAACCACCAAAAGGTTTAGTGAAACTTCTGGAGAAATTAAAAGCGAATGGTTTTAAAACCGGGATAGGAACGTCAGCTCCCCGTGAAAACCTCGATTTTGTGCTGGATACGCTGAAAATACGGAACTATTTTGATGCATTTGTAGATGATTCATTTGTAGAAAAGGGAAAGCCTAATCCGGAGGTTTACCTGAAAGTGGCGGAATTGCTCAACGTCGAACCCCAACATTGTGTTGTTATAGAAGATGCTTACCATGGTATCGCGGCAGCGCATAATGCAGGAATGAAATGCATCGGGCTCCCGACAACATACCCGGCAACACAAATCGCTGCAGCAGACTATATTGCAGAGGATTTTACCGGCTTAACCATTGAAAAGGTCAATGAATTATTGAATACCGGGCTAATAAAAGAATAGAATATGAACAGGCTATTGGCATTTATACAAAAAGAGTTTTATCATATCATCCGCGATTTCCGGACATTGCTGATATTGTTCGGCATCCCGGTAGTCCAGCTTTTAATTTTTGGGTTCGTGCTTACCAATGAGATCAAAGATGCTAAGATAGCCATACTGGATCATTCCAAAGACGAGCAAACACGCAGGATAACAGATAAAATATTATCATCCGGTTATTTCATCCTGGAAAAAAATATTCATTCGGTAAAAAACCTTGAGGATGTTTTTCGGGAAGGAGAAATAAAAGAGCTTATTGTATTTGAATCGAATTTCGCTGAAAAGCTCGAACGCGAACAAAAAGCCCATATCCAGATCATTGCTGATGCCAGTGATCCCAATACAGCTAAACTATTGGTCAATTACACACAAGGCATCATAAGGGATTATGTCTCAAAACAAAATCGCTCACAGCAACATCATTACACCATTGTTCCCGAAGTGAGGATGCGTTATAACCAGCGGCTGGAAGGAGCTTATATGTATGTGCCCGGCACCATGGCTTTGATATTAATGCTCATTTCCGCCATGATGACATCCATCTCCATCGTAAGGGAAAAGGAATTTGGCACCATGGAAGTATTGATGGTCTCGTCACTCAAACCTGTCCAAATCATCCTGGGAAAAGTGACACCTTATATCTTATTGTCTTTTATCAATGCGGTTTCCATCATTTTGTTGGGCTTTTTTGTATTTGGGCTCCCTGTTTATGGAAGCCTTGCTTTGTTGTTGGCAGAAAGTATATTATTCATCACCCTGGCTTTATCATTAGGAATATTTATTTCTACCATAAGCAATACCCAACAGGTGGCTATGTTTGCTTCTATGTTCGGACTCATGTTGCCAACCATATTATTATCCGGATTTATTTTTCCGATAGAAAACATGCCGGTGCCATTGCAATGGTTGAGCGCCATTATGCCACCACGCTGGTTTATCGTCATTGTGAAAAATGTCATGCTAAAAGGAGCCGGACTCGGTTATATCTGGAAAGAAACACTTATCCTGACAGGCATTACAGCACTATTTATCGTATTAAGCATTAAAAAATTTCAAACACGGCTGGATTGATCATGCGAACCATTTTTATCATATTGCGAAAAGAATTCACTCAGATATTCAGGAACAAGACCATGCTTCCGTTTATTTTTATTTTGCCGGTGGTGCAATTGCTCTTATTGGTATATGCTGCTACACTCGATCTAAAAAATATAGACATGGCTGTTGTGGATCAGGATTTTTCTCCTTCATCAAGGCAGTTGACCGGTAAATTTGAAGGGTCTCCGTTTTACACAATTCACAAAGGATACTTATACCCGGAGCAGGCCGAAGAGGCGCTTATTACCGAAAAAGCCGATGTTGTGTTGCATATCCCGGCCGGTTTTGAAAAAAGCTTAATCAAAGATGGAAATGCTGATGTTCAGTTGCAAATCAATGCGATTAATGGAGCTGCTGCCAACCTGATTCATGCATATACCACCAGTATTATAATGGAATATAATTCAGCATTGATACTGAACTGGCTTAAAATTCCGGAAGATATGATTGAAAACCCCATTCAGGTTGATTCATTGTATTGGTTTAATCCTGAATTGAATTATAAATTTTATATGTTGCCCGGCATATTAGTGATCCTGGTAACCATCGTGGGGTCGTTTTTAACGGCCTTAAATATAGTACGCGAAAAAGAAATGTCAACCATAGAGCAGATCAATGTTACACCTATCCGAAAGCATCAATTCTTAATAGGGAAGATGATTCCATTCTGGTGCATTGCAATGTTCGAGATGGCATTTGGCCTTGCAATCGGGAAGGTTTTGTTTGATATCCCCATTATAGGCAGCATCCCATTGTTATTTCTTTTTACCGGTGTTTACCTGGTTGTAATTCTTGGCATCGGGCTGGTGTTTTCTGTATTAGCCCAAACACAACAACAGGTGACGTTTTTCGCTTATTTTTTTATGCTTACCTTTATCCTTATGAGCGGAATATTTACCCCGGTAGAGAGCATGCCTGATTGGGCACAAAAGATAAATGTTATCAATCCGTTTATGTACTTTATGAAAGCCATTCGTATGATTTTACTAAAGGGGTCAGGTTTTGGGGATATCTTACCTCAACTGTTATCTCTGGTTGTTTATGGTACAGTTATTAACGGGCTTGCTGTGCTGGGGTACAGGAAAGTGAGGTGAGTGTTAGTAAAAAATAAAATAGACGAAGTAACCCGAATGGATTATTAATACATAGTCACAAAAAATTATAACATCCTTTTTAAAATAAATATTTTTCCTTATTTTTATTCCGAATAAAAAATTGTTACATATAAAAAAATTTGTTAGCTATGAATAAAGTATTACCCTTTTTAACAGGTATTTTTTTTACCTGTGCCTTACAAGCTCAACTATCCACCACAATTGACAAAATAGATACTGATGAAACCATCAGCATTGACGGAGTTGGAGATGAATCATTCTGGTCAGAAGCCACCGAAAACACTGCGGTGAACTATCAAAATGCAGCTCCTGATGATATATATGATTTTCAACGCTATTGGTGGAAAGCCGCGTGGAATGATACCGCCATATTTTTTCTTGTAAAAGTAGAAGATGATAATGTTTATACTCATGATAATTGGGCAGCAGATCAAGTGGAATTGTATTTCCGCTTTGGAGGAAAAGAAATAGT
>CAZJWE010000153.1:0-8579 GCA_964549265.1 uncultured Bacteroidales bacterium
CCATTGCAGCAGCCCTTATTCATAACCCTGAAATACTATTCCTTGACGAACCAACAACCGGCATTGATGTGGCAAGTGTCAGACAAATAAGAAACCTGATAAAGGAACTGAATAAAGATGGAACAACTATTTTTCTTACCACACATTACATTGAAGAAGCCGAGCGTCTGTGCCACAGGGTAGCATTCATACACAAAGGAAAAATCATAAAAAATGACAGCGTAGATAACCTGATAACTGACAGCCATACCATTAATGGCATTGAAATAAGGTTCGAGCCTGTTAATAAAAAACATAACCGGTTAATGCAGAATCTGAAAAATCAATTCCCCGGGTTTGAATGTATGTTGGTTAATGACAATACCATAAAAATTACCAGTGAAAACAACATTGATATTGCACCTGTGGTTAGTTTTCTGTCAAACGAAGGTTTGTTTATTTACGAAGCCCGGCTTTTAAAACCAAGTTTGGAAGATGCATTTGTAAAAGCAACAGGAATTGAAATTGATATTTTGAAAAAGGAAAAGGAGAAAAAATAAGCTATGGGAACTATTATTGCATTTTGGAACATCCTGCGCAAAGACATGAAAAACTATTACCTGAAACCGCCCAATATCAGTTGGGGTATCATTTTTCCGTTTGCCTGGATGCTGATGATGTTTGTGAAATCGGGCAATACCTTTGAAATCAATAGTGTTTTTCCTGGCATTGTAGCCATGTCAATACTGTTCGGCACAACATCAATGCTCTCGGTGACCATCACCTTTGAACGCAAATCCCGTTCCTTCGAACGTTTATTGATTGCCCCGATAAAAACTGAACTGCTGGTGTTGGCAAAGATAACAGGGGCAATACTATTTGGGATTTTTAACAGCATTATACCCATACTCTTGTCAGTTTTGTATTTTAATGCTATAGTCACCAATTGGCTTGTATTGATAGCAGGCATTTTTTTGTTATCCATCATTTCAACATTGCTCGGACTATTTATATCTGTTTCGGCAAAAGAAGTTTTCGAGGCACAAACCTATTCCAATTTTTTCCGCTTCCCCATGATTTTCCTTTGTGGATTATTTATACCCGTTTCCGCACTTCCTGTTATTGTTCAACCGCTTTCTTATATGCTTCCGGTAACTTACGGGGTAGATGTTTTGCACAATGCAATATCCGGTAATGGACTATTACCCATTGGGATTAACCTGATAGTCCTTATCGTTTTTTGCGTCATACTGTTCTATTTTAGCATTTTTAATATCCGCAGGAAATGGATAACTTGATAAATTCTTCTGAAAACTTTAAAAATTAACGGAATTGGAAGACGTTTAAAATTCATACGCAAACCCAATGCCAAATATCTCCTTAAATTGAATTTTAGGTGCCCTGCTTCCATCATCTTCTTCAATTTTTATATCATGGTCGTAGATCAACCGGGTTTGAAGGTTTGCAGATATGTATTTATTTACCTTGAATGTCATTAACACATTCCATTCTACATCAACATTCTGTGGATTTTCCAGATAATTGGAAAAAAGCTCGATCTTGCTGTCCAATGTAATATTTTTCATTATCGTATCCTGGTAAGCCAATTTAAGTGCCCCCCCGGCTTCAAAACGTTGGGTTTTCCCTTCTTTTACACCAAAAGCACCCTGTTCTGCAAGTTTATTATTATTAACAATAGTTAGCTTACCTGTAAAAGGGCCGGCAAACAATGAAATTTTTTTGTATTGATAATCCATTCCGACTGAAAGCAATAAATAACCAGGTGATAAAAAATCTGATATGAGTACAGAGTCATTTACATACTTATATCCGGGCAGCAATTGTGTTTTAAAACTCAATAAACTACTATAAAACCAATGCTTATTGAATGCATTGATTCCCATTTTGGATGAAAAATCAATTTTATCATCTGTCTTCTTCCAGTACCGTTCGCCGTCACTTAAACGCTGGCTTATTTGTCCGAATCCGGCATCAAGGTTTGTCTCCCACGAAACCTTATTTTTTGTATAAATAAGGCGTGTATTCAAAAAAGCATTGCCTGCAATGGAATTCTCGCCACCTGCTGCCCAGTTCGAGAGGGAAACCTGAGAAAAATTCAATGCACTGGTTCCGCTAAATCTCCAATGTTTAACAGTATCGTTATTTTGTTGTGCAGATAATGATTGATAAATAAATAAAACAAGAAGCAAAAAAAGTAGCTTTATGTATTGCATATGTTTGTTTTAAATTTAGTGTTTGTCAATAAATTACAGTGTTTGTTCACTGGTTTTAATAGTTAAATTATCCAACATCAAATAAAAATCCAGTTCTTTAATCCCATGTTTTAGCAAATCTTGTTTATCTCCCAGATAATCTTTGGAAAATTCTTCAAATGTATTGTTTTTCTGGCGAATGCTTTGCAGATAATTCTCTATGGCTTGATTGGCATTGCCTTTACACCATTCCACATGCCCATTATTAATATAGTCATACTTATTCCGTTCGGGTTTGTCCAATAATTTTTTATAATATTTACTTGCTGTATCAAATTTCCCCAATACAAAACTGCACCATGCAATAGGCCTCATAATACGGTTATTTGAAGACTCCATATATTCCACCTTAAAATAATATTTCAAAGCTTCTTCATATTTTTTTAGATCAAGATAAGAATGCCCCAGGTATGTTTGGATGTATAAATTCTCCGGGTCATGTTGTTCTGCTTTCTTATAATACTCAATGGCCTTTTCAGGTTTTTTCAATCTACGATAACACAGTGCGATATTCTTTAATGTCCATGTTTTTTCCTGGTCTGCTATTTCAAGTTTTTTATAAACCTCCAGAGCTTTCCTGTAGTCTTTCGTTCGCTGATATGCAAATGCTGTTTTTTCAAAAAGCTCTGTGCTGGTATCTTCACCTTTGTTCAATTGATTAAATATTGTAATTGCATCTTCATAAAATTCTTTTTCAAAATAAAATTCACCAATATTGCGCTTTACATTTTTATCTTGTACAAACAAAGAAAAAAAGCTGGTGTTATATACATCAATATCAGTATGAAAAATATTATAAAAAAATCGTTTATCTTTATAAAGCATATAAAACCTGTAAATATCCTGAAGATACTGGGTGATGACTGTCTTATCTTTTGTCTGTTGATTGATGAGCTCATCTTCTTTGGAAAGTTCTTCCATTCCCTGCAATTCCATTTTAAACAATTCTGTTATCTGGGATTTTTGTTGTTGTGGGATCATTTGCACATTAAAACAAAAAGAATATTTATCGGAATTACACATAAATGCAGAATTGGCAAGGCTGTTCACAAACTTCGACACATCAATATATTGTTCTTCGGTTTGCAGGGCTTTTTCTGCCGGTTCATTTTCTTTATAAAAAGGGATGAACCAATTGCTTATTTCATTAAAGAACGGAAAATTCTTTAACATTGAAAAAGCGCTCATAAACACATCAGAACCTTCCATTTGCATTCTGGATATCTCTTCCAGTTTTTTCAAAAGGTCGGGAGTATCCTGAAAAACAGTTTCCCAGTCAGGGTTTTTTTCTTCTGTCAGATGGTCAGACAAAATATTATCAAGTTCCAATTTATCATTTAGCTTCGGGCGTATTTTTTCAACTTCAGGAATGATCTCATCTTTTAATTTTTTGTTAATTTTTTCAGTTTCCTTTGAACGGATTAACTGAATTAATATCATTTCAATATGTTTTTCAATATCTTCATTTTTCCTTAAAACAGATATTTTTTCGATAATTTCAGGATAAAAATGCAATCGCTTGTCATATTGATAAAGGATCAATACAATGCCAACCAATGCCCGTTGCCATACCTGGTTTTCAAATTCCTTATAAAGATCAAATAGAAAGAATAATTTATGAATATCAAAACATCTTTGAACACTCAATGTTATAGCGCTCACAATAAGACTTTTGTAATACCATGGTACACTACCGGAAGCAAAAAATCTCTGTAGCAATTCATATTCTTCGTCACTGAGCTTATCTGTGAGCCAAATAAAATGAAAAAAATCAGTAATAATATGATGTATTCCTTGTTTTGGGTCTGGTGTTTCATTTTCCTGGTTTTCAAATAAACTGCTCAGATCTTCACCTTTTAACAGTCCGTTTATTGCATCATAAACGTTCTGTTTTTTATCCTGTCTTTCTTCAAAAAATTTTTTTTGACTGTAAAAACCTGTTGCTAATGCATTTGTATATAATGTTTCTTTTGAAATATCAGTAATTTCAAAAAGTGTAACCACCAAATGATTGTATATTTTTTCTTTTTCCGGGTCTTCGACTTCCGAAAAAGAATGTTTTAAAATATTTTTGTAAGTTTCTTTTTGAAGTTCAAACCGGTCAATGAGCAGCCCATTTTGAGTGGATACAACCAAATCATTTAAATGTTTAATTGCATTTAATATATGCTTATTTTTCAACTGACCAATGATTAATTGGTATTTGCTATATATTTCTTTTATGTTCATATCAGGAGTCCATTATTATAAATCGTGGTTTAAAGCTACTAACAAAAATCATACCTATTACATAATTTTATTTTTTTGTTTTCTCTCTTACTAATACCAAAGCATCAGGCAAACAACATTATTCTTTGATGACGTTCAGTGAAAGCTCCTTCAACTGCTTATCAGTAACAGGATATGGGGTATTGATCATCATATCCCTTCCTGCATTATTTTTGGGGAATGCAATGACATCTCTGATTGAATCTGTACCGGCAAACAATGCTGTCAACCTGTCGAACCCAAAGGCTATTCCTCCATGTGGGGGTGCGCCATACTGAAAAGCATCTATGATAAACCCAAATTGTTCTTTTGCTTCTTCTTCACTAAATCCTAATGCTTTAAACATTTTTTGCTGAATGTTTTTATCATGAATACGAATAGACCCGCCGCCAAGTTCAACTCCATTTACAACCAGGTCGTAAGCATTGGCGCGCATGTTCCCGGGAGCCGATTCAAACAATTCAACATCTTCCTCTTTAGGAGAGGTAAATGGATGATGCATAGCAAAATAACGCTGATGTTCTTCATCCCAATCAAACAAAGGAAAATCAACCACCCATACAGGCCCAAAATGATCTTTATTTCTTAAGCCAAGACGGTTTCCCATTTCCAGACGTAGTTCACTCAACGCATTCAATGTTTTATTCTTATTGCCGGCCAGGATAAGTAACAGATCGCCAGGTTGACCATTTACTTTTTCACCCCATTGCTTCAAGTCTTCCTGAGAATAAAATTTATCTACAGAAGATTTCAACGAGCCATCTTCATTATATTTAACATACACCATTCCTTTGGCTCCGATTTGCGGTCTGCATACAAAATCGGTCAGGTTATCAAGTTGTTTTCTTGAATATCCGGCAGCCTCAGGGATACAAATTCCCCCAATATATTCAGCCTGATCAAAAACCTTAAAGTTGTTTCCTTTAACAAGTGAGGTCAAATCATTAATTTTCAACTCAAACCGGATGTCAGGACGGTCTGTCCCATATATTTCCATTGCATCATTATAGGATAAAACAGGAAATTTCTTGTCAAACTGTTTCCCTTTAATGGTTTTAAACAAATGTTTAACCAACTCTTCAAACATTATTAAAATATCATCCTGGTGTACAAAAGACATTTCACAATCAATTTGAGTGAACTCCGGTTGGCGATCGGCCCTAAAGTCCTCATCCCTAAAACACTTAACAACCTGAAAATAACGGTCGTATCCACCTATCATCAGCAATTGCTTAAATGTTTGAGGCGATTGGGGCAAGGCATAAAATTCACCGGGATGCAATCTTGAAGGCAAAATAAAGTCTCTTGCACCTTCGGGAGTTGATTTAATAAGAAAAGGCGTTTCAATTTCAATAAATTGCTGTTTACTAAGAAAATTTCTTGTTTCCATTGCCATTTGATGGCGTAATAAAAGATTCTGTTTCATTACATCTCTTCTGATGTCAAGATACCGGTATTTCATTCGAAGCTCTTCTCCTCCGTCGGTTTCATTTAATATGGTAAACGGAGGGGTTTGTGATACGGAAAGAACTGCTAATTGATTGACATCAATCTCAATCTCGCCGGTAGGTATTTCAGCATTTTTGCTGCTTCGTTCCATCACGCTTCCATGAACCTGAATAACATATTCTCTTCCAAGATTACGAGCTTCATTGCATAGTTTATCATCTTTCTCATTATTAAAAACGAGCTGGGTAATACCATATCTGTCCCTCAGGTCAATGAATGTCATTCCTCCCAGATTCCTTAGGTTCTGTATCCATCCCGACAATATAACCTGTTCTCCCAGGTATTCCATATTTAATTCACCGCATGTATGTGATCTGTACATTATAAGATATTTTTTTAAAAATTCATTATATAATATTTTTATGATAATTTACAAAACGTATAATCAAATGAAGTAAAGTATTCAAGTAATTGGGGTAAAATAGCACGCAAATTTTTTTCTGCTTTATAAGAATCATGGAACACAACTATTGAACCCGGTTTAGCATGTTTTATCACGTTTTTCAAACAGACTTGTGGGTCAAGTTCCCGGTCATAATCTTTGCTCAGTACATCCCATAAGACAATTTTGTATTTTTTTTTCAGTACATGAACCTGTGTTGGTTTAATTTTACCATAAGGTGGCCTGAAATACTTGGAATTTAACAATTTATTTGCTTTATCAATATCATGAAAATAATCTTTATTTTTCGTTCTCCACCCTTTTAAATGGTTAAATGTGTGATTTCCAACACCATGTCCTTCATTCTTTATTCTTTTGAATAATTCATGATTAGTTTGGACATTTTTTCCCAGGCAAAAAAAAGTTGCTTTTGCATTATAGGTTTTCAATATCTCTAATACCCAATTGGTGATGCCAGGAACCGGGCCATCATCAAATGTAAAGTAAATTTTTTTCTGCTTTTCCGGAACATGCCAAAGCAAACTGGAAAACAGTTTAGGCAATAGTACAGGTGATGTTAATCCAAAAACCATTTATACTGGAATTAAATTATTTTGCCTTCAAAAATATAAATAAATATTCCTTTAAAAATATTATTGCTAAATATTTCAAAATTTTGTTCACAAATTAATTTTCATCATAATTGAGTCATCTCAATAAAACCAAAATAAAACCCTCATTATAAAAACCTTACAATATCACCATTATAAAAAGACGTTAAAGCAACGGGATGATACGTTCTAACCCAATTGCTCTGGATCCTTTTAATAGAATAAAAGCATTGTTTATTGGATTGTCTTTGATAAAACCTGCCAGATCATCTGCATTATTAAACACCTGTATATTGTTATATTTGAATTGATCAATGGTTTGTTTAAAATATTTCCCGACAAGTATGGCCTGTTCAAATTCTTTTTCTAATAGATTGGCAATATTTTTATGTTCTTGAGCACAAATATCGCCTAGTTCAAGCATATCTCCTATTATTGGAAATTTATTTTTTTCTTCAATTTGAGCAAAATGCTGAATAGCAGCTCTCATACTTGTGGGATTGGCATTATAAAAATCAAGAATAAGTTGATTTTTATTGGTTTTATAAAACTGTGAGCGATTATTCTCGGGATTATAATGTTCTATGGCATTTTTTACATTCTGATCATCAACGTCAAAATATTTACCGAAAGCACAAGCTGCTAATACATTTTCAAAGTTAAAACTACCGACAAGATTGGTTTTAATATGTACTTTCTCATTTGCAGATGAAAACAGATATAATTCAAGCAATAATTTTGAGGGGATAGATGCCCCTTTATAATCACTATAATTATTGGTCCCATAGGATTTGAACGGAATAGTAAGGTCATTGACCAACTGCATCAATACCTCATTATCATTATTTACAAAGACCAATCCATTTGATTTTTTAATATATTGATACAGTTCGGATTTAGCTTTTTTAACTCCCTCAAAAGACCCAAATCCTTCAATATGTGCATTCCCAATATTGGTTATCAACCCAATATCAGGTGATGCGATTTCACATAAATCGTTTATTTCACCTCTATGATTGGCGCCCATTTCAATAATACCAATTTCATGTGTTGAATTGATGGAGAGCAAAGATAATGGCACGCCAATATGATTATTCAGGTTCCCCTGCGTTGCAAAAACATTATATTTCGTGCTTAAAACGGCTGCGATTAGTTCCTTTGTGGTCGTTTTTCCATTTGATCCTGTAAGCCCTATTATTTTGATATTTAGTTGTTTTCTATGATAGGATGCCAGTTGTTGTAAAATTGTCAATGTGTTATCAACTAAAATATATTTTCCTGTATTTTTATAATAATCAGGGTCATCTACAATGGCATAAGCAGCTCCTTGTTCAATTGCCTGTTCAGCAAATTGATTTCCATTGGTGTTTCCTCTTAACGCAAAAAAAATATCATCATGTTGTAATGTACGTGTATCTATAGAAATATTAGGATGGAACAAAAAAACCTTATACAAATCGGAAATATTCATCATTTAAAATTTTCATCTGTTTATAATTTTATTTTATTCACTTCGTTCATGAGATCGCTTCGCTAAGTTCAAAGGTCATATGGAGC
>CAZJWE010000154.1:0-8545 GCA_964549265.1 uncultured Bacteroidales bacterium
TCTCATTATTTTTGTTATTCAATATGCATTATGGATTGAAAATTGTATATATTTACATTAAAAAAAACGAAATATATGATTCAGATAGAAGTATTATCAAAGGGAAATCGAACTGTAATTGAAACTGCTAAAGGAAAATCCTTATTAGATGTATTGAGGGCTAATGGGTTTGATATTTATGCCCCTTGCGGGGGTAAAGGAACTTGCGGAAAATGCAGAGTGTCGGTGGAACGAGAAGGTGTTGTAACATCTTGCACGTATTTTCCTAAAAATGATATTAAAGTAAGCCTACCAGAGGAAGACGAAGCACGAATTATTGTTAATCAAACCGAAGAATTGCAAAATCTACCTTATAAAAAACCGGAAATGGAAGATATTACTCCGGATTCTTATGGCATTGCAGTTGATATTGGAACCACCACCATTGTATTGTATTTTATGAACTTACATACCGGACACATTGATAAAATCGCTTCTGCTTTAAATCCACAAAAAACGTATGGTGGGGATATCATATCGAGGATCAATTATTGCCAGGAACATGATAATGGATTGATTGAAATGCAGCAATCCATTGTCAGGGCGATGAATATTGAATTGGCAACTTTCAAAAATCAAAGAAATATCAGTTTCAATGATTTTAAAAAAATGGTTTTTGCCGGTAATACCACCATGTTGCATTTCCTTTTAAATGTTGACGCCCTTTCCATTGCCCTTGCTCCATTTACACCACAATTCACCGAACAACAAATCCGAAAAGGAGTCATGATTGGACTGGATATCCATCCGGATGCAGACATCATTACTATTCCGAATGTCTCAGCTTATGTTGGCGCTGATATTTTAGCGGGAATGACGGCCATTAAACTGGCTAAAAAAAATTATTTATTTGTTGATGTTGGAACAAACGGTGAAATGGCATTGCATACGGAAGGCAACTATTATGTTTGCTCAACCGCTGCCGGCCCTGCTTTTGAAGGAGCAAATATTTCTTGTGGTATGGGTGCAATTAAAGGTGCACTTTCAGGATTCGAGAATCCCGATCATTACCACGTAATTGGCAACGTCCCCCCCATTGGTATTTGTGGGTCAGGCATTGTAGATATTGTAGCGTATTTATTGAAAAACAATAAAATTGACGAGACAGGCCTGCTTGAAGACACATTTCATATTTATCGTAAAAATGGAATTCATGTTACCCAACAAGATATTCGTGAGATACAACTGGCCAAATCAGCTATATATTCGGGATTGAAAATTCTTTTAAGCAAATCGGGCATGGAATTTAATGATATTGATGCCCTTTACCTGGCCGGAGGGTTTGGTAATTATATTGGCATTCAGTCTGCCATCCAAATGGGATTGCTGCCAATTGAACTGAAAGATAAAATTAAACCTGTGGGCAATAGTGCGGGAATTGGTGCATTGCAATATTTAAAAAACGATGAATTTATAAAGCAAACCGAAGAGGTATTAGCACATACAGAATACATAGAATTATCGAATGTAGACGAATTTGATATTGAATTTGCTTTGAATATGAATTTTGACAAGTCTATCATATAAAATACAATGAGAATGGCAAAAACAGGCCCTTTTGATCTGCACGCAACACAATATGAGCAATGGTTTGACGACAATGAATATGTATACAAATCAGAATTGGAAGCTGTTCGTAAGTTAATCCCTGACATGGGCAGGGGAATTGAAGTAGGCATAGGCAGTGGCAGGTTTGCCATTCCTTTAGATATAAAAGAAGGTATTGAACCGTCTGATGAAATGAGAAACAAAGCCAGGTCAAACGGATTGAATGCAATACATGGTATTGCCGAACAATTGCCTTATGATGACGAAAGCATTGATTATATATTGATGGTGACCACCATTTGTTTCCTGGATAATCCTAAAAAAGCGTTTTCTGAAGCACATAGAGTTTTAAAAAACAACGGGTCTCTGATTATAGGATTTGTTGACAAAAACAGCTTGGTAGGAAAACAATACTCATTAAACAAAGAGAAAAGCCTGTTTTATAAAGATGCTGTATTTTTTAGCACAGAAGAAATTCATGACCTTTTTAAACATAATGGGTTCATCATAGACCAAACCATTCAAACGGTTTTTGGGCGGTTAAAAGACATAAATACGATTCAAACACCTCAAAACGGATATAATGAAGGAAGTTTTGTCGTGGTGAGAGGAATTAAAATGATTTGATGATTAGTTACATAAGAGACAGACTCTGTTTAATGTGATGATTCATGCAATTCGTCAGCTCATTATATAATTATCACAACATTATCAAATCACTTTACTCTGTTTTTATACACATCCAACACATCATGATGCACAAATGCCAGTTTCATATTCAGGGCATCGTTTAAGGCGAACCAGTCCATTTCCGACACTTCGCCAGGATCTGCTTCAAATTCTCCATATCCGGCCCCGTAATACATTTGCACAACATTATGTATTTCGCTGTCCGGGAAAATTTCATCAAAATAGTCAAGATATACCGGTTCAAAATCCAGTCCTGTCTCTTCTTTTACTTCCCTTATAGCAGCATCTCTTGCTGTTTCGTATAACTCAATATGTCCGCCGGGAAGACACCAGTAATCTTTAAACGGGGATACATTGCGTTTGGTTAATACTATTTTTTTATGATCATCAGGATGATAAATGATCGCACCGGCAGTTGGTTTGGGTCTGTTCATCTGTTTATTTTTATTTTAATTTATCTGGTGCAAATGTATTCAATTTTCTGATTTTTGGGTTAATTATGAGCTGGCAATATGGTTGGTCTTTGTGTTTAATAAAAAAATCATGATGTTTTTGCTCAGCTTCATAAAAAACATCAAATGGTTTTACTTCTGTGACTACAGGCTGTTCATAAATCCCTGATTGATTTAAATGCTGAATAAAATCTTCACTACTTTGTTTTTGTTCTTCTGACGTGTATAAAATGATAGATCGGTACTGAGTACCCCTGTCATTTCCTTGCCGGTTAAGCGTTGTAGGGTCATGAGTCTTAAAAAACACATCCAATAACTCGTTAAAACGAATTATTTCAGGTTTAAATTCTATTTTTATAACTTCAGCATGTCCTGTCCTTCCTGAACAAACCTCATGGTAAGAAGGATTTTTTGTACTTCCTCCTGAATAACCGGGTGTGACTGATATTACACCCTTAAGATGCTGAAATACAGCCTCTGTACACCAAAAACACCCACCTCCGAAGTATGCTGTCTCAGTATGATTTTGACTTTCTTCTCGCTTCATTATTTTATTTTATAGTGTATAAATTAAAAACAAAATTAATGCCAATCTAATATTCAATAAAAACATCTTTAAATACAATTTATGGAATGAAGTTTGTAATGTTTAATTTTTAAAACAATTATAAAAAAGGAGGTATACCATGAGAACTTTCATGATTTATTTAACAGGAATTTTATTTTTAACAGGCTTTAATGCTTATGGCCAACAAGGTATGTCTAAACGAGGCAGAATGCATCACATGAGTGGCCAGGGAATGATGCAAGGCCGTACAGGAGGCATGCAAATGCAAGGTGAAAGAACTTCTATGTGCCCAATGCATAAACAGATGATGCATCGTCACATGCCGATGAAAAAGTATATGATGATAACACAATGTCTGCCAAATATGGCTGAGCAATTGAGCTTAAATGATGACCAGGTTGAGAAAATAGTGAACATGCAAATAGCGTATCAAAAAGAAAAGCTTGACAGCAAAGCTCAACTCATGAAACGCAGGCTTAAAATGAAAAATTTATTGGATCAGAATGCAGATGCTGACGAACTAAAGGAAATAATGGAAGAATGTTCAAAAATCAAAATTGACATGAAATTAGCTGCATATAAAGCAGCCAATAAAATGCTCAATGTATTAACGGATCAACAAAAAGAAAATCTTGAGGAAATGATGTCGCAATGCATGAACTCAAATTGTATGATGCGAAATCAAATGTTTAACCAATAATATTTATACTTTTATGCATGAATTTGGATGTCACGGTTTAGGAATGGGATGGGGCTGGATCATTGGGATCATAGTCCTCTTAATCATAGTGCTTGTTGTATTAAGGTCTGCCGGTCAAAAAAGAAGAGCTGAATACAAAGATAATAAAACAGCATTGGATATATTGAAAGAGCGCTATGCAAAAGGCGAAATAAGTAAAGAAGAATTTGATGAACGGAAAAAAGATTTAATATAATCATTTTTCCATAAGGCTGAGGTTGTCCTAAAAGTGGATTTATCGCCAAAAATCACTAAAGCCCCTTTGTAACATAATTATTTAATATTTTAATATTTATGAAATATAGAGCTTTTGTGTTTAGTAGCATTTCTTTCATTATGGACTTTTAGGACACCCTCAGCCTTTTTAACAAGCATTTTCATGGATAAAGAAAAAAAACACGAACACAGCACTCATCATCATCAAATGATGATTAAGGATTTTAAAAGGCGTTTTTGGATTTCGTTAGGCCTTACAGCCCCTGTCCTACTTTTATCTCCTATGATACAAGATATTATAGGGTATGAAATTAAGTTTAACTTTGACACATATGTCCTGTTTATTCTGTCAGCCATCGTGTATTTTTATGGAGGATGGCCTTTCCTTACCGGCATTGTAAATGAATTAAAAAAACGGCAACCGGGAATGATGACCCTTATTGCAGTGGCCATCACAGTGGCGTTTGGATATAGTACAGCTACAACATTTGGGCTTGAGGGGAAAACATTTTTTTGGGAATTGGCTACTCTGATAGATGTAATGTTGCTCGGGCATTGGATGGAAATGAAATCTATTGCAGGGGCATCTAAGTCATTACAAAAATTGGTTGAACTCATGCCTTCAGATGCACATAAAATTGTAGACAATGATAAGACTAAGGATGTAAAGGTAAATGAATTAAAACAAGATGACAAGGTTTTAATTAGGCCAGGTGATAAAATTCCTGTAGACGGTATCATATATGAAGGAAAAAGCAATATTGACGAATCCATGGTAACAGGTGAGTCAAAACCTGTAAAAAAACAAAAAGACGATAAAGTAATTGGAGGTACAATTAATGGCAATAGTTCGCTAAAGGTAAAAGTAGAACAAGCAGGAGATCAGGCATATTTAAATAAGGTCATCCAAATCGTACAAGAAGCACAAAATAAAAAATCAAAATCACAAAATCTTGCTAATAAAATTGCTTTATGGCTTACTGTTATAGCATTAACCGTAGGTTTTGGCACTTTATTCACCTGGCTTTTCATTGGGAAACCCTTTGTTTTTGCACTAGAACGCATGGCCAGCGTCATGGTCATCACGTGCCCTCATGCATTGGGACTGGCTGTACCTTTAGTTGTAGCCATTTCTACTTCAATATCTGCGCAACGGGGATTATTGATCCGCAACCGCACTGCATTTGAAAATTCAAGAAAAATAACCCTGTTAGTGTTCGACAAAACCGGAACGCTTACAAAAGGTAATTTTGGAGTTACCCGTTACGGCTCTTTAAATGATCAATATAAAGACAAAGATATCCTGAAATATGCAGGGGCCCTTGAAGCCGAATCAGAACATCCATTGGCAATGAGCATTATGAAAAAGGTAAAAGAAGAGCAAATTGAAGTACCTTCAATAAATGGTTTAAATAGCATTACCGGTAAGGGTATAGAAGCCAAAGTAGAGGATAAACATGTTAAGGTAGTTGGCCCAAAATACCTTGAAGAAAATAACATACAGGTGCCTGAGAAAGAACATAAAAAGGGATTGGAAACCATGGTATATGTAATGATAGATGGAGAAGCAGTGGGATTCGTCTCATTGGCTGATGAAATAAGAAAGGAATCATATGAAGCCATTAAGGCCATAAAAAAAAATGGAATTAAAGTGTACATGATGACCGGTGATAATGAAGAAGTAGCAAAAAATGTAAGTGATGAGCTTGGACTGGATGGTTATTTTGCCGGCATGTTACCCGACAAAAAACAAGAAAAAATCAAAGCGTTTCAAGATAAAGGTGAATTTGTAGCTATGACCGGTGATGGCATTAATGATGCTCCTGCACTGGCAACCGCAGACGTGGGAATAGCAGTAGGTTCAGGAACAGATGTAGCAGCAGAAACAGCTGATATTATTTTGGTAAATAGTAATCCGAACGATATTGCTTCGCTCATCATCTTTGGGAAAGAAACTTTTAAAAAAATGAAGCAAAACTTTGCCTGGGCTACAGGGTATAATGTAGTAGCAATTCCATTAGCAGCCGGTGTTTTATATGAAGCAAACATCCTGATAAGTCCGGCATTAGGAGCTGTACTAATGAGCTTAAGTACCATTATTGTAGCCATTAATGCCCAATTCCTTAAAAAGAAATTGAAATAACAATTAAATTAAAAACAACTAATAAAAGAAAACTACACACTATACCTTAAACTCTATAATTCTTAAAATCTTAAACTTATGAACCGAGCCATGACAATTTTTTTGACACACACGAGCATGATTATTGATGATTTAGTTATGTTGCACAAAGTCAATAAATTAAACTCATGGCGAGCTCCATATGACATTTGAAAATTAAAATAAAAACATATGAAATATTATATCGAAAAAAAAATAGAGACAGGCTTTGATACTGCGGTATCAAAAACAAAAGAAGCCCTGAAAGATGAGGGGTTTGGTGTCCTTACCGTAATCGATATTCAACAAAAAATCAAGGAAAAACTCGGAGTGGATTTTAAAAACTATCTGATATTAGGGGCTTGTAACCCTGCTTTGGCATATGAAGCATTGCAAAAAGAAGATAAAATCGGTACTATGCTGCCCTGTAATGTGATTGTTCATGAATTATCAGACAATAGCGTAGAAGTAGCTGCAGTAGATCCGATTGCTTCTATGCAGGCAGTTGAAAATACAGCGCTACATGAAGTGGCCGAATCAGTCAGGAAAAAATTAAAAGATGTGATTGCCAGGATTTAACTTATATAAAATACACGTACAGGACAAATCACAATGTATATTTATTAATAACTGTCATAATAAATATTTCCCCACGTCACATAAACCCCACTGACCCCATCATCACGAATCCCATTCCAGTCGTTTGCATTGGGAGTTGTAAGGTCTCCATCTGCATTGGTATCTCCTTTTTTAGTGTCGTCTTTGTATGAAGTGAAATAAACACCTGTGCCATTATAATTCACCAGAGCAGACGGCCCATCTACTAATACAAGTGTGCTTGAAGGCCTGAATTTCAGTACAACATGATCACCTAATGTTAATGTTGCACCGGAACGGATATGCCAGTCATTGTCATCAATAACATAAGGGACTTCATTCTCTGTCCATGAAATATGGCTATTCACATCATCCGATGAATACACAAAAATTCCATTGTACTGATTTGTATCTGACGTATTTTCAGGATTATGAAAAACATTGGTTGAATCCAGTCCAAATGCTGTGCTGATGGATAAGGGACGTATATTATTATAAAAAACATTATGTTGAATGACTGTTCCGGATTCGGCATACGTCGCATCAAGAGCTCCTATGCCATCATAACCACCGTCATTGTGAATGAATTTGCAATGCTTCACATGAATATTGCTTCCATATACTTTAAGGGTTGAGTTATATGTAGATTCCCCGCCATAATAAAACTCACAATATTCAAATCTGGAGCCATTGTAAGAATTGGTATTGATATATCCCCAATCTTTTGGAGCAGGAGAAGTTAAATCACCATCCCCGTTTTGGTCTCCACCGTGTGCATCATCTTTGTATGATGTAAATATGATAGGATTTTCAGCTGTTCCTTCAGCAATGACAGTACCTGAAGAGCCAAGCATCATGTACGGGCCGTCACTGGGGTGAAATTTAATGATGGCGCCGGGTTCAATCTCTAATGTATTTCTAACATAGAAGTCATAGGCTTTAATGATGTATATGGAATCTCCTGACCAGGTGGTCACCTGCTCTATATCATTTTCAACAATCACAACATTATTGGTATTTGTGTTTTGATTGTTATTGTTGTTATCATCATCATCATTTTCATTATCATTATTTTCACATGCAGAAAACAATGCAACACTCAGCATCAAAAGGAATAAAATATTTTTCATAATACAAAATTTTATAGATTATTAACTTTTATGTTTCAAATATAACGAAATTATTATTCATTTGAAATAGAAGTTTGGTTTAAGATGTGTTGATATTATAAAAATTTAATTATGTCTTGCTTAGGATGTAATTGTCGGGGCTGAGGAACTGGCCTGTGGTGGGGTCGTTCATTGTCTGAACCTTGATTCTCTTGATTTGAGGATTACATGATTTATTAAGGGTTACATGTTCGGGTGTCTTTTTGCTTGATAACCCCTGCTTGAATATATATGTTACTGTTAAACTCATTTTGTACTTTTCTGCTATATAAAAAAGCAGGAAAGTAAAATGCAACCGGTATGTTTTGTTATTATCCATTCTTAATCAAGTAATCATTAAATCCTTTTAATCATGGTTCAGACTAT
>CAZJWE010000155.1:0-8541 GCA_964549265.1 uncultured Bacteroidales bacterium
ATGGTAATTTGCGATTTATTTATGGGGGTTGGAAAAATAGTTTATATGTGGTTGATATATAGTTTATATGTGGTTTATATGTTGTGTTGGGAGTATTCAGAAAAGAGAGAGAGTAGGAAAACAGCCCGTGTACCCCTCCTAACTTCTAAACTCCTAAACTTCTAAACTTCTAAACTCCTAAACTCCTAAACTCCTAAACTTCTTCTTCATTTCCCAAGCACCTCAAACACATGCCTGAATACTTCACCATGTTCATCTACCAGTGTAATGACATGTTTTCCGGGTGCAGGGTTCAATTCTTTTTCATGAATTTCTACTGTTTTCCCGATATAAGTTTGATCCAAATGCCAGTAAATGGTTGACATGGGGTTTCTGTGTGCCGCTTTAACTACTATTTTACCTTTTGTACCACCGAGTTGCAATGGAATGTATACTTTTGTAAATTTTTTCGGATAAATAATATCCATGGCATGGGTTTCACCGGCTGGAAGGCATCCTGGGGCAAAAGGCGGAAGAGGGCGATATTCGGGATGATTTTTTTTATAGTACCATTCCATCACTGGCGGTAACACAAACCAGTGTTTATGATGGATTTTGTATACATCTTCACACGATGATGTCACCCTGTACTGCGCATTTCTGTCTAAGTGCACCAGTTTATGGTAGGGGCAGGCTTGCATTCTTGCTCCCTTCACAGGAATAAAAACAGAATCGGTCTCATTGCAATACGGGCCGGCAGGATATCCGCTTTTTGAGCATACAGAGATCGGAATCATATCATCATAAGGGGTTTCAAACCATCTGTTTATTGAAAGGATATCTATTATGTCAAAAAGAATGGGAGCAGCAGCTCCAATCCCGGTTAATCCGGGACGGCCTTCACCATCCGCATTGCCTGCCCAAACACCTACCACATATTGCGGTGTGATGCCAATGGCCCATGCATCTCTAAAACCAAAGCTGGTGCCGGTTTTCCATGCAACCTGTTCAGACGACTGGAAGTATTCCCATCCTGTTTCCTGGCGTGGACGATTGACATGCTTTAGGGCTTCAAATGTATAATAAATTGAAGCAGCATCAAATATGCTGTGTTCATTTTTTCCTTCTGAAGGAGCAGGGTATGCAGACGGTATCTGGTAATTAAGCGGATGATAATCATCAGGATGATACATTGAGCTGAATTCCCTGAAATGGCTCAATGTTCTGGCCATACTGGCGTAAATGCCGGTGATTTCCCATAGTGTTACTTCCGAGCCGCCTAAAATAATTGACAGCCCATAGTGGTGCGCCGGCTTGGTGAGTGTTGAAATGTTTAATCTTTTAAGCTTATGATAAAATTTATCCAGCCCATAATCTTGCAACAACCTTACAGCAGGAATGTTTAATGAACGATAAAGCGCCTCATCAGCCGGAACAGCACCATCATTTGTCCTGTCGAAGTTTTTTGGGGTATAGCCGGATATCTGAGTAGGTATGTCAGGGACAAGTGTTTTGGGGAGCAGTTCGCCGTCAGATAACATGGATGCGTAAAGTAATGGTTTAAGTATACTACCTGAACTACGCTCAGCATCAATAACATCCACTTTGTTTGAGTGCCGGTATTGCGGGTCGTGGGTGTTTCCTACATAAGCCAGCACATTGCCCGTTGCGACATCGGCAACAATGGCTGCAGCATTATGTATTTCATTATGTTTGAGTGTTGTATGGTGCCTCTCAACAATTCCTGTAACCTTGTTTTGTAAACTTTGCCGGATGGTCGTTTGTATTCTTTGCCCTTTGTATCCGTCTTTTTTTACCCTGTTAAGTAAGTGGATTGCCGATTGGGGAAGAGGCTCAGGATATCCGGGCAATGGTTCTTCAAGTGACAACAGGTAAGTTGTTGTATCAATAATATTTTTTTTGAAGAGGCTTTTTAGTAAGCGATTTCGTTTTTGTTCAAAAATCGTTTTATTTTTGCCCGGGTAAATCATTGATGGTGCATTCGGAAGCACTGTCAGTGCAGCTGTTTCTGCCCATGATAAATGGGCGGGCGGACGGTTGTAGTATCGCCAGGATGCAGCATCAAGTCCAACTACATTTCCTCCAAAAGGAGCATTGGAAGCATACAGGGCTATTATCTCCTTTTTGCTATATCGTATCCCGGCCCTGACAGCCAGAATGCATTCAATCAGTTTTTGCCATACTGTTCGGGGTTTTCCTTTCCTCGACATACGGATCACCTGCATGGTGATGGTACTTCCGCCGCTTATTACCTTACCTGCCCTGATATTTTGCCTCAAGGCACGGGCCAGGGCTCCGGGATTGACTCCGGGATGATAAAAAAAGTATTGGTCTTCAAACGCTAACAGCGACGCTTTAAATTTCTCAGGGACTTCTTCATTGTAAGGGAAACGCCATTGTCCGTCATATGCTATGGTGGCACCAAGTAAATCGCCTTGGCTATCTTCAATAACCGTACAGGTAGGGTCATTGAAAAGCGGATCAGGCAGACACAAGGCAAACCAAACGAGGAGCAAAATGATTATTCCGTATGTTATTTTGCTTTTTAAAGACATGTTGAATGACATGAAAACTCTGAAATACTTAAAAATATGGTTAAGCATAAAACTTTAAGAACTTGTACTGTAAATTTTTCTATATAAAAAGAAACCCCGTCGCTTATTTTCAATGTGGGTGAGATAAACATCTATCTGCACCCACATGATTGTATGCTGTTTACTGCTCTTCCGGCAGAATAACATTGACCCATTGACCGGCTTTTCGGGCATGAATATCATTATCATACATGGCTTCACAATATACCGAAGGCAGATAATAGGTGCCCAAATAAGCAGCATTGAGTTTAATCCTGAATACTTTGCGCTGGTTCCTGTACAGGTCAAAATGACTATATACCCGGTCATCGCGGATATCTTGATAATCCGGTTTATCAACTGTATAAGAAGCATTGTATTCGTCCATGCGGACATTATGTATTTCCCATCCTGATGGAAATATCTGTTTCAATGCCATGTTTTCATATTTATCTAAAATACCCGGGTGCTTAACCGTTACTTCGGCATAAAAATCGGTACCCTGTGTGATATTTGTCGGCTGAATTTCATTGTTTTGCATATCCAGATAGCGTACAGACATTTGCAGGTTTTCTTGTGACGACTCCCGGTCATCTGTCGTAGGAATCCCTTGCCGGATGATCTTGACAAACAAGGAAGAAGAACCATTGTTTTGTACCTGAACTGTCCCTTTTGTCTCACCATTTAATTCAATTTGTGTGATGGGCATATCAGTTATGGCGTTTTGACTGGATTTTCCATCAATAGAATAGCTGAATTTAACAGGATCATCACTTTGTCTTCCTACAAACTTAGAGAGTGCCAGAAGCGAGTAAGCTGTGGTTTGTGTGCTATACCATCTTCCTGAGCCCATTTTATCTGCTATCCTGTCTGCTATTTTTTTCCCTGTTGTTTTATTTCCCATCAATGTAAGCGTTTCCAGTATCATCGCCATATCTCTGGTGCCTGAACCATACGTATAGCCCAATTCACGGTATTCTTTGACATCTGTTGAAAGATTATTAATAATATCTTCTGCAACACGTGTTTTACCGGCCAGATGATAAGCTGCTGCCAGCCTCCATTTACTTTGCAATCTTAAACCATCTTCCTGACGCATCCGGTTCATTGCGCCCATTTCAGGTTCTCCGGCAAGGGCTAATGTATACAATCGGTATACTTGTGTAAGGTCGTCGTAATGGCGTCGCGGGAAATTTGTATTCCATTTGCGTGCTGCCTTTTTTTGGAAACGGGCCCATTGTTTGAGCATTCCCGAAGGAATATCATAGCCTTTCTTTTGTGCTTCAACAAGAAAATGGCCTGCATAGTTTGTTCCCCATTCCGAGACATGGTTTTGTCCTGGCCAATAGGCAAAACCTCCTTCGGAAATCTGGAATCGCATCAACCGGTTGATACCGGATTTGATATTGTCTTGTATCTTTTGTTTTTTCGGTTCCGATATACTCACCAATTGATCAAGGTACAACTGAGGAAATACGGATGAAGTTGTTTGCTCAATACAGCCGTATGGATAACGAATGAGGAAATCCAGGCGTTTCTCAAGATTCAAAGGCATGAAACCGGACACCTCTAAAACAGCTTCATTTGTTCCTTGGATACCCACAGGAGTGTATTCAGCATTCCATGTCTGTCCGCTTTCAATGACTCCGTCAATTGTCTTCGTAATTTGAGGATTAGATGCTCTTACCTGAAGTTCTGCTTCATAAACAGCTTTCTCAGAACCGGATTTAGCAATGATTTGAATTGTTGCTTTTCCTATTCTTGAAGCTACAGCAGACTCAAAGTTTATTGTCTGGTCTCCTGTTTCAGAAAAAGTGATGTTTTTTGTTGCAGAACCTTGCGGAATAAGCATATCATTTGTCTTCACTGATATCTTTACATTCCGGATATTTTTTTCCATGGCAAAAACAGTAACAGGAATCTGAATTTTTTCTTTAGGCCCAAGAACCCTGGGAAGGGTAGCCAATACCATTAAAGGTTTTTTAACCGGAGTTACTTCTTCCGCAGAACCATATTTAGCATCCTCACATGCCACAACCATTGTCTTAACAGACCCGATATAATTGGGCATAGTGAACGTATGCTCATTGGTACGTCCTGATTTTAAATGAAATGGGCCAAAGAATTTAACAACAGGTTCAAAACGGTTGGCTTTTTTGCCATCTTGCTTTTTCATTCCCATGCCGCCGCCAATCTCTAATAAGCCTGCAAATTCACCGGTAAAAGCACCGATTACATAATCATACATGTCCCATGTTTTAACACCCAAAGCATCTCTGGCATAAAAATGGCTCCAGGGGTCGGGAGTTGTAAACCCTGTCAGGTCTAATAATCCTTCATCAACCACAGCCACCGTGTAATTCATCTCTTTACCATCGGTTTCGGATATTTTAATGGTAGCTTTTTCGTTTGGCCTCAAAACCTCAGGCATGCTGATCTTGGGATTCAGGTGGGTCTCAGGGTCTTCTACTTTTATGGGCTGTACTCCATATAACCTTATAGGCCGGTTATTTTTAGTTTGATTATGAGGTTGTAACAGGGTGATATAAACATACACATTGGGTGCCATTTCTTTTGTTGCCTCAAACTTGAATTCGGTTGACTCTTTGTTTGTTTTTACCCAAAATCCATCTACCACTTCCGAGCCGGATTCCAGTGTAACAAAAGCACGTCCTCCTTCACTGGTAGGCATTTTAACAATAACTTCTTCACCAACATTATATGTTTCTTTGTTTGTTGAAAAGCGAAGCATCGAAGCGCCGCCTTGTTGATTGGATTCTCTTGACCATCCTGGCCATGTCATATATACAAGTTTTCCGGTTGCATGTCCGCTTTCTTTGTCTATAATCCTGATTAATGCACGTCCCCAGTATTTTTCATCAATATCAATACTGAATGTCCCTTTCCCATTGCGTGTAGAAGCAGTGCCTTCATCAAGCAGGTAACGCGAAGACGATGATACATACCTGGAGAGGTTGTCATTCCCGTTGCGTTCCCACCACCATCTCCAGCTAACACGATATACTTTTACTTCTAAATTGCTCCGGCTTACAGGATTCCCGTCTTCATCCACTGTGACCAGTGAAATTTTATGGGGTTTAGTTGAAATGATGGCACCTCCCCAGCCTTCTCCTTTAGGGACATTCACTCCAACATACGATTGATATGGAGAATAAGATTTTTTAAACCGTGCTGTGCTAAAATTACCACTGGTTTCATAAGCACGTGCCTTAAAGTAAATGTTTAACATACCCGGTGCCTGTTGGTATATTCTGAAGTCAGGATATATTGTAGCTGTTCCCTGATCATTTACCTGTCCTTCAAAGATGCGTCGTTCTTTTGAGTTGAAGTCCCGTGCCGGGTCATCAAATATATACCCGGGATAATCATCAAAAGATGTTTCGGTAGATGTAACAACTGCATCCACTTCTGCTTTAAGGTTTCTTGCAATGGCTCCATGAAGCCATTTCACAGTAAGCGTGGCAGGTTCTCCGATGTTTTGTTTTGTCAACCTCTCTGCCTGAAAATCCAGTTCTATTTTTAACCTGTTTGGTTTGATCGTTTCAATCTTTAATGTTTTGTTAAAAGTGGCTCCACCAGCTTTAACTCTGGCTGTCCAGTTTCCGGTTGGAGCATCATCCTCTGTTGTCAAACGGAATACATACAGTCCTTCTTCTCCTTCTGTCTTCACTTTCCTGCTGGCAATTTGTCCTTTAGGGTTGATCAAATCTACTATTACCGGATGGTTTTCAGGAAGTTTATTGAATTGGTCTTCGATCATAACAGATAAAAACACCGTATCGCCGGGCCTCCATACTCCGCGTTCGCCATAAATAAAGCCTTTAAGGCCTTCCTGGGTTTCTCTTCCGTTTACATTGAACATGCTTAAAGACAACGAAGAGCCATCGTCTAAACGCAAATAACCGTACTGGTCATCGTGTTTTGCTACAAGGAAAAAGGGTTTTTCGCGAATATTAATCCTGGCCATTCCTTTGCCATCGGTTTTTAATTTACGGATGCGTTGCTGTTGAAAATTATATACGTGCAATTCAACACCTGATAAGGGGTCGGTAGAAATCAGGTCGTTTACAATAAAAATCAGTTCGCCTGTTTTGCCCTGCTTGGCAATAATACCCAGGTTCGAAGCCAGAATATTTTTTTCTACAGCCTGGTTGTATCGCATATAATAGGATGGTTTGCAGGGGTCATCGCGTTCGCTCCAATTATACCGGCTGCTGTAACTATAACTGTTATATCCATAATACGACCAATAATCTTCATCACTTTCATTCAATGCATGATCGAAGTCTTCTTCTATTGTTCCACTGATATCAATTTCATCATTTTCTTCATCATTGCTTTCCTGACAGGGGAATAAAGACTGGCTTTGGTCAAAATTGATCTGTACACGATAGATGGCACCGGGGTCTACTTTGATCAATTCAGAGAGGTCTAAAGAAAAAGCATTCCATTCGCCAAGATCAATGACTTTATCTGAAGTGAGTTGTACCTCACCTTTATAAACAACACGTCCTACGCGTTTTAATTCTTTGTCGCCATCCAATTGGTTGACCTGGAAAAATTGCTTGATATTCTTTTGATATATTTTAATGATGCGCACATTCACTGCACTGAGGCTGACTGCTTTAAATGGAAAGATAAGCCCGTTGGAGGAGGGTAAGATGTTCCCCTTTCCAATGAGTTCGACCTCGGGTTTAATGCTTTCAAACCGGAGCGTATAAGTAAACTTTTCTCCTAATTTATATCCCAGTGAGTTTTCTACAGACGACTCAATGATAATATCCTCAGTTCCTGTCTGTCTTACAGTAGGTATGAGTCTGATTTCATTGCCTTCAATAATGTGTTTTGCGGAAGTGCCTGTTGAGAAATGCACAAGGCCCGTAAGGTTTTGATCTTCGTTTAACGGATCAGAAAATATAATAGAAGCATACTGCTCAGGTTGTTGTACAACACTAACTTTGAGGACTTTAAAATCACCTAATGCCGGTATTTCTATTTTTTGTTTATAATCTTTTTTAATGCCGAGCGGTTTACCATCCCATTTAAGGGTAATGATATCAGCTTTTTCTTTGCGTTTAACAGAGTCAATTGTATAAATATGTTCAATGCCATCTGCTTTATGTTCCCAGGTTACATTCAAAGGATTATTATCTTGTACCGCTTCAAGCATTTCTTCCACTTTTTCGGACGGCGCATAATCTGCCAAAGTCAATACTCCTGTTACTTGCTGCCATTGAAGATTTTTGTTATCATATGCTGTAATATTGGTGTATTCCGATTCATAACTCTGCTCCATCGTTTGAAAAGAAAATTCAAATGTTTTCATTTTGTCCGGGACTTCCATTATTTTTCCCAGTTCGAATTCAACATTATATGTTTCTCCTGAGGTAAGAAGCTCTTCTGGCCTGAATTCGATAGTATGTGAATTCAGATAATATGCCTGGCCTTTAATACCGGGATTAAAACTAAATAGCTTTTGTTTTATGGGGGTGTTTTCTTCAGCTCCCGGGATGTCTTCCATCAATACAATACGTATGTTTGACTGATTGGAAATTATACCTGATGTGAAAGCGGAGATGTAAGGAGTGAAAGCACTATCAGGCTGATTGATTTTTTTTGGAGTAAAAATGATGATTCCAAGGGCAGCTAATGCAATGGCAAGAGCCCCGATGCCGATAAATAAACGTTTGTTTTTCAAGATACTACGATTTTAAATGAAACAAAATAAATTATGGCATGAAAGGTATATAATTTTTTTAACTTTTCAAAAGTTAAAATCTCTACTAAAAATCAATAGCATTTCACAACCACATACAAACCCAGACTTACAAATAGCATTACTACTTTTGGAAAGTTTAGTTTAGCAGCCTTAACAACTTTCCCAAAGTCAAACAATTATCTGGCACCGGGAATGGATTTAGAAATCGTTTTCTGATTTTTGTGAGGG
>CAZJWE010000156.1:0-8472 GCA_964549265.1 uncultured Bacteroidales bacterium
TAACCACACCCAAACCCATGCCCACACTCCAATTAACAATTAATAATTAATAATTTGATATTTCTACAGCTGTGTCAGAACAAAAAATAAAGATGGCTGTTCATATTTTTTAGCTGTCAAGCCGTTGATGGGTCGGCGAGGAGTCCAGCACGATTTTTTTCTTACTTTTTTTCTAAAAAAAAGTTAAAAAACAGGGCAACGCCTTGTCCAAACAAAGCACTAACCCATTGCTCTGAAAGAGCAAAAGTCAATGTTGTTTTGTTCGACTTTTTTAATTTTTTCATTGCACAATAATATACCTTTATCTATATCGTTATTTATTCAATTTTTAGTAATATTGAAATCCAAATAAAATATCATCAAAAACATTATGGAAAAAAAGAGAGAAAATCCGTTGTATAGTTTATTATTAAACATCGTCATACCGGTTATCATATTAACCAAATTCAGTGACGAAGCGCACCTGGGCGCATTTACAGGACTCATTGTAGCATTGGCATTCCCTGTAGGATACGGGGTGATTGATTTTATTAAAAAGAAAAAAGCCAACATCATGTCAGTTCTTGGTTTGGTGAGTGTACTTATTACCGGAGTAATAGGCCTGTTGGAGCTCAACGCCCAATGGATTGCTGTAAAAGAAGCAGCCATCCCATTTGTCATTGGCTTATTGATCCTCATATCCATGCGTACACGCTACCCTCTTGTCAAAAAATTATTTTTCAACGATACTTTTATCAACACAGACCTCGTGTACCAACGACTTGAAGAAAACAAAACACAACAGGCATTTGAAACCAAAATCATCAATGCATCATACTGGCTTACATTGTCCTTTTTCTTCTCTGCTGCACTCAACTTTATTCTGGCCAAAATCATCGTGCAAAGCCCTTCCGGAACCACTGCTTTCAACCAGGAAATAGGACGAATGACAGCACTCAGCTTCCCGGTCATCGCCCTTCCTTCTACCATCATCTTAATGTTTATTTTATTCAATATTTTCAATAAAGTAAAAAAAATCACCGGCCTGACACTCGAAGAAATCGTAAAAACAAAATAATTTTATTAAGTTTTTAATATTTTTTTTGAATTTTTCTTTTTTATTTTAAAAAATAATTATTTTTGTCCATAACAAAATATATGAACAATCAATAATGAATATACTACACAACATAGAAAACATATTAGTAAGCACCGTATTAGTAGTGGTGGTGAGCGTGGTATTACAAACCTGACTGAGGATGGTATATCTTTATTACAATATATAAAAACCATTCTCAGATTCTGCAGAATGGTTTTTTTTTTATAAATAATTTACTTTGCATCTATAAAACAATTTTAAAAAGACTTGAATAATGAAACATCAGTTACGCAGTGCTAAATCAACACAAGGCAGAAGAATGGCAGGAGCCAGAAGCTTATGGCGTGCCAATGGAAGAAAAGAAGGCCAGTTTGACAAACCCGTCATTGCCATTGCCAATTCATTTACCCAATTTGTTCCGGGCCATGTTCATCTTCATGAAATCGGACAAAAAGTAAAAGCTCGCATCGAAGAACACGGATGGTTTGCTGCTGAATTCAACACCATAGCCATTGACGATGGCATTGCTATGGGACACGACGGCATGTTATATTCCCTGCCATCACGCGACATCATAGCAGACAGTGTTGAATACATGTGCAATGCCCACCAGGTTGATGCCCTTGTTTGCATTACCAACTGCGACAAGATCACTCCCGGCATGCTCATGGCTTCTATGCGGCTCAATATTCCTGCTATCATTGTTTCGGGAGGCCCCATGGAAGCAGGCGTTGTAAAAGGCAAACACTACGACCTGATTGATGCTATGGTACAAGCAGGCGACCTTTCGGTTTCCGAATCGGAACTTACCGAACTGGAACAATCGGCATGCCCTACGTGCGGCTCATGCTCCGGCATGTTTACTGCCAACTCCATGAATTGCCTGAGCGAAGCACTGGGCATAGCGCTTCCGGGCAATGGCACCATTGTTTCGACACACGAAAACCGAACCAATCTGTTTAACAAAGTAGCTGATAACATTGTCAATATTACCCGGAAATATTATGAAGAAGGGGATGATTCTGTTTTGCCACGTTCTATTGCAACACGTGAAGCTTTTCTCAATGCCATGACCCTCGACATTGCCATGGGCGGTTCAACCAATACGGTTCTCCATCTCCTGGCCATAGCGCATGAAGCAAAAGTAAACTTTACCATGGAAGACATTGATAAACTATCGAGAAAAGTGCCTGTTTTATGCAAAGTAGCTCCCAGTTCATCCTATCATATACAAGATGTAAACAGGGCCGGAGGCATCATGGGTATCCTGGGGGAACTCGACCGTGCAGGGTTGATAAACACCAGTACAAAACGTGTTGACTCCAAAACATTAAAAGAAATATTGGATGCCTATGATATCATAAGAGACACAGCCACAGAAGATGCATTTTCCAATGCAAAAAGTGCACCCGGTGGAATAGGCCGGAACCTGGTCATGGGGTCTCAAAATACAATGTATGATGAATTGGATACGGACCGTGAAAAAGGGTGTATCCGCAATATTGAACATTGCTACGACACTGAAGGAGGGCTCGCCGTTTTGTTTGGCAACATTGCCAGCGACGGCTGCATTGTGAAGACCGCCGGTGTTGATCCTTCTGTTTATCAATTCACAGGAACAGCAAAGGTCTATCATTCACAAGACCAGGCGTGCGATGCCATCCTCAACGGAGAAATAAAAGCAGGCAATGTGGTAGTGATCAGCTACGAAGGGCCTAAAGGCGGGCCGGGGATGCAGGAGATGCTCTATCCTACCTCATACATTAAATCCATGAAACTGGATAAAGCCTGTGCTCTGATCACTGACGGACGTTTTTCAGGGGGGACATCAGGCCTTTCTATTGGCCACATCTCGCCCGAAGCAGCCGGCGGTGGAGCAATAGGACTGATAAAAGACGGGGATACCATACAGATTAACATTCCCGGGCGGTCTATCAATGTGAATGTGGGTGATGATGAACTCAACCGGCGAAAAGAAGAAGAAATGGCAAAAGGCGATGTTGCGTTTACCCCAAACCGCACACGTAACGTGTCTTTTGCACTACAAGCGTATGCTAAACTTGTTTCATCTGCTGATAAAGGTGCGGTTAGAATTTTTTAAATATTAACTTTGCAAAAAAATATATAACAATGAGAGAACCATTAGTTAAAAAAATTCAGAATAAAAAACATTCCAAAGAACCCATTAGGGTTACAGGAGCAGAAGCTATCATTCTTTCGCTCCTGGAAGAAAATGTAGATACCATTTTTGGATATCCGGGTGGAGCCATCATGCCTATTTATGATCAATTAATGGATTTTGACAAAGAATTGAGGCATATTCTTGTCCGCCACGAACAGGGAGGAGCACATGCTGCCCAGGCTTATTCTATGGTTACCGGTAAAGAAGGCGTTTGCTTTGCGACTTCGGGCCCTGGCGCCACCAATCTGGTTACAGGAATTGCCAATGCCAATATTGACTCCATTCCTGTGGTCTTTGTTACGGCACAGGTCCCCGCCAGCTTGCTCGGAACCGATGCCTTCCAGGAAACAGATATGGTTGGGGTATCTATGCCTATCACAAAGTGGAACTACCAGATTACCAAGGCCGAAGAAATCCCTTCTGCGTTTGCAAAGGCATTTTACATTGCCAACACCGGCAGAAAAGGCCCGGTTTTGTTGGATATCACCAAAAACGCACAACTCGAAGAGGTTGATTTCCAATATTTCAAATACCCTGAAATCAGAAGCTATAAGCCTTATCCTCCACTGGAAATGGATAAAGTGGAAAAAGCTGCTGAAATCATCAACCAGGCAAAAAAACCTATGATCTTAGCCGGCCATGGCATCCTGCTCTCCAATGCAGAAAAAGAGGTATTTGAACTGGCTGAAACCGCACATATTCCGGTTGCATCCACATTACTGGGATTGTCTTCGTTCCCGGAAGACCATCCGTTGTTTACCGGTATGCTGGGCATGCATGGAAACTACGGTCCAAACATCAAGACCAATGAGGCAGATGTGATCATTGCCATTGGAATGCGTTTTGACGACAGGGTAACAGGCAACCTGCAAAAATATGCAAAACAAGCGAAGATCGTTCATTTTGAAATAGATCCGTCTGAAACGAATAAAATTGTTGAAACACTTGTTTCCATTACTTCAGATGCCAAAAGTTCGCTGAATGCCATGCTGCCCATGGTCAAGAAAAACAACCATCAGGAATGGCTGGATGAATTCAAAGAATGCACACAAGCAGAATATGACAAAGTCATTAAGGAAGATATCCATCCCTCGACCAAAGCTTTGAAAATGGGAGAAATTGTCAACGAAATATCTGAGCGTACCAAAGGCGATGCCATCATTGTTTCCGATGTCGGACAACAACAAATGGCTACAGCAAGGTACTATAAATTCAAATATCCGAATACCAACATCACCTCTGGTGGATTGGGAACGATGGGATTCGGACTTCCGGCTGCTATTGGATCAAAAATCGGCAAACCTGATAAACAAGTGATCTTGTTTGTTGGCGATGGCGGTTTCCAGATGACCATTCAGGAGCTGGGCACCATACTACAATATAAACTCCCTGTTAAAATGGTTATTTTCAATAATAACTATTTGGGCATGGTTCGCCAATGGCAGGAAATGTTTTTCAATAAACGCTATGCATCTACAGATATGATCACACCCGACTTTATTACCATAGCCAAAGGATATGGCATTGAAGGAAAAACAATATCGGAACGGGAAGAAGTAGATGATGCCCTTACAACACTGCTGAAACATGACGGGCCTTATGTCCTGGAAGTAAAAGTAGAAAAAGAAGGTAATATCATGCCAATGATTGTACCAGGAGCTTCTGTTTCAGACATTCGTTTGAAGTAATTTTGGTACAGTCACAGAACAATTATATATTTGCAAACATAAAAAAAACACATATAATGGATAAAGAATTCACAATCATCGCTTTTAGTGAAAACTATATTGGTTTACTCAACCGTATTACCATTATTTTTACCCGGAGGCATATGAACATTGAAAGCCTTACGGTCTCAGCCTCTGAAATCAATGGGATTCACAGGTTTACCATCGTTGTTAAAGACGAAGAAAATAATGTAAAAAAGGTTGTTAAACAGATTGAAAAATTGGTTGAAGTCATACGTGCCAGATATTACCGGAACGATGAGATCATCTACCAGGAAATAGCTCTTTATAAGGTGCCAACCAATGCATTGGCCAATAGCTCTAATGTAGAAGATATTATTCGTAAAAACAATGCACATATCCTTACTGTAGAACCGGAGTATGTCATTATTGAAAAAACAGGCTATAAAGAAGAAACCCAAGAGCTGTTCACCAAGTTGGAGCCTTTTGGAATATTACAATTTGTCCGTTCCGGACGTGTTGCCATTTCAAAAGAAATCAAAGAACTGCATTCATACCTGAAAGAATTAGACGAAGAAAAATCATATTCTGTAATCAAATAAATAATTATTAACTTAAAAATCAATTAATATGGCACAAATAAATTTCGGTGGAGTAACCGAAAACGTTGTTAAACGTAGTGAATTTTCAATGGACAAAGCCAAAGAAGTTTTAAAAGACGAAGTCATTGCAGTTATTGGCTATGGTGTACAAGGCCCTGCACAGGCTTTAAATATGAGAGACAATGGGTTTGACGTAATCATAGGCCAGGCTCCTGAATTTAAAGAAGACTGGGACAAAGCAGTAAATGACGGATGGGAACCAGGCAAAAACCTGTTTTCAATTGAAGAAGCTACAGAAAAAGCTACAGTTATCCAGGTATTGGTATCTGACTCTGCTCAAAGAGCAGTATGGCCATCCATCAAAGAACGGTTGAACGAAGGCGATGCATTGTATTTTTCACATGGCTTTTCTGTAACATACAAAGATCAAACAGGTGTGATACCACCGGAAAATGTTGATGTGATTTTAGTGGCTCCCAAAGGATCCGGAACAAGTGTAAGAAGAAACTTTTTAGCAGGCAGCGGGATTAACTCCAGCTATGCCATCTTCCAGGATTATACCGGAAGAGCGGAAGAAAGAACATTGGCTGTGGGCATTGCCATTGGGTCTGGTTATTTATTCCCTACTTCTTTTGACAAAGAAGTTTTCAGTGACCTTACCGGCGAACGAGGTGTTTTAATGGGTGCTTTAGCAGGCATGATGGAAGCACAGTACAATGTATTGCGCAAAAACGGCCACAGCCCGAGCGAAGCATTCAATGAAACAGTTGAAGAGCTCACGCAAAGCCTGATCCGCCTGGTAGATGAGAAAGGAATGGACTATATGTATGCCAATTGCAGCGCTACAGCACAACGTGGTGCATTGGACTGGCGTCATAAATTCCGCGAAGCAGTAGCTCCTGTGTTTGATGACTTATACAACAGCGTAAAAACAGGCGAAGAGACTCGCGTTGTATTGGAAAAAACCAGTGGCCCGGATTACAAAAAAGAGCTTCAGAAAGAGCTTGACGAAATCCACAATTCCGAAATGTGGCAGACAGGTGCTAAGGTAAGAGAATTAAGGCCTACGAAATAGGTTTTTGTTTAAGAGACATACATTAAAATAAAACGGTTCATCTCTTTCAGATGAACCGTTTTTTCATTTTATCCGGTAATTATTTTCCCCACGGCTTCAACACCCTTTTCAACGCCTCTTCTCCCTGCATATAAGAAAGGAATATGCCATAATTGGTGAAGGGGATACCCAGCGCTTCCAGCTGTTTGATGCGAACCAATAATTTTTGGGTACTGACCATGCATCCGCCACAATGAATAATAAGCTTATATTCTCCCAGGCGTTCATTTTCCTGAAATTCACGGCCAAAATTGTATTCAATTTCTACGCCAGGCAGGTTTTTTTTGAAAAAACCAGGAATCTGTACGGTCCCGATGTCTTCTCCTGTACGCGAATGGTTGCAGGCTTCCACAATCAATATTTTATCGCCTTTTTGTAGGTTTTCCAGTACATTGATGCCCTCGGCAAATGTATTCAACCGGCCGCGACTGAAATAATTGATCATGGTAATTGAAAAGGTGGTGAGCATAATATCATCAGGAGCCCATGGATGTATGATATCCATGGCCTGTGAATCCGTAATGATGGCTTTAGGCCGCTTTTGAAAATTATTAAGAAATGATTCAAACCGTTCTTTTTCAGCATTTGCAATATCCGGGTCTTTGCTACGTGCCATCCCCAGGTCTAATCGGAATGATACCGGGTATGCCCAATGGCGGGTGATGTACTCTTCTGTCATGGCCTGTGGCCGGAGATAGCGCCCGGGTGGCGTCTCCACATCCATGGGAATGATTAAGACATAAAATTCATTCTCTTCAAGGAATGGCAATAAATCGAATTGTTGATTTTTGGATTCATAATTTGACAGAATGAAATGTAACAAATCCTGCCGGCATGATGTATCTGTTGCTGTTATTTTTATTTTTTTAAAAAATTTCAGAGACGGTAAGCGCGATTCAACATGATTAATATATTGTTCGTCCTCTGGCCTGAACACGTTATAAATGATCAGCATTTGCTTGTCTTCAAGCCGTGCCAGCTTCAGGATTTCCTGTTCCCCTTCAAACTCTTTGGTAGAAGGGTCAATTATCAGGAGCACCAGGTCTGATTCTTTAAGGTTATTGATGACTTTAGACCGTTTTTTTGAGCCCAACTCAGAAAGCTCGTCAATGCCTGCTGTGTCAAATAATTTGGCCGGCCCCATCCCATGAATTTCCTGAAGTGCTATTTTTGTGTCTGCTGTAGTCCCGGGAGTCGGATCCACAATAGATGTTTCCTGTTGGGTCAACAAATTCATAATGCTGCTCTTTCCGGCATTCATTTTACCAAAAATCCCAATGTTATCGCGTTCTACTAATACTGCCATATTATTATATGTATGTTTTAAAAATTTTGTTGCGGGTATTGTATCAGGTTTAATTTTTTTGTTCGTTTCATATTCGTAAAAATAGAAAAAAATCTTAAATGATTTTATCACTGGAAATAATCTGAATAGGGTTCACACGCATTAAAGTACTGCTTTGGTGTCATGCCGGATAATCTTTCTTTGGAAACCTAACAGTCTTGTTGCTTTTGAATTTGAGTTTTATTGCTGCATCCTTAATTATTTGTTTTGAAGAATCTATAAATCCATCATATTGGTAAGCTATAAAGATTGCCAATTCTGTATCAGTTAGTGTTGATATAAATTTTTCTAATCTACTCATCAATCAATTTTATTATTTTGCAGGGTGTCTCCTACTATTTTGCACAAACGGTTTGCCATAGCAACATGTGGTGACGGCAGGAGGCATTGTTGCTGATGGCTTGTTGTGCTTTCGTGCTTTATTTCAAGCAATTCGGTAGCATTTCTAAGAATCTAATGCATT
>CAZJWE010000157.1:0-8395 GCA_964549265.1 uncultured Bacteroidales bacterium
GGGAATGTTGCATAATCGGGTAAGTGGGATATTAACATGGTAAACCAAAAACAACAACAATTTATCAGAAGGAGACTGAATTTGTGCAAGCAATTCTTTAATCTCGTTAAATGGCAGGTACAATACAGATAAATTAATGCTCTCTTGTTTGTCATTCAGGTTGAAAAACATGATATCCCGGCCCTGCACTTTTTCATAAAATAACTTGATGGCAGAGATCATTTGTTTTTTTTGAGTATGCCCCAATGTCTTGGCTCTTTGCTTGATGTACGCATAAATGTTATGATAATTAAAATCCTGAACTTTTTCGTCCGGATGAGATGCCAAAAACTCCCTGAAAAAGGTTAAATACGTCTCCTGGGTCTTTGGACTGTAGCGCTTTAGCTTCATTGTCTGGCAGTACATTTGCAATACCTGTTTAGAAGACTTGTTAAGATTTATTTTTTTAGTTTGTTTGGTTTCGCGAGGGAGGGCTTCCTGCTGTTTTTGAATTTTTTCTACACGTGTACAGCAATGTTCAGTTTTTAAAATATCACTAATTTGAGAATAAACAGTGTTATTTCCTTTAAAAACCCATGTTTTTTTTCTTTTCATCCAAAATCCGTGTCCTGTTTCCATTAATTTTCTGAATAAACGAGGATGATAATCATGTGTCAAATACATTTTCTTCTTCTTTTGATCTATAATGATTTTTGCATCTATTCTTGCAGAATCATGTTTATTGTCAGAAATATTTTCAGGAATCGCCTCTTTATCGGTTGGAAAAATTATCATGAGGTGTTCAAATGACGAAAATTCATTCGTGATATATGTTTTATAATCATCCCTGTAAGGAATATGCCAACATTTTCTTGTAACGCTGTATTTTCTTGATTTTAAGCCTCGCACTTTCCTGTCAATAGCGCTATTTGGAGAAAACGCATATTCAAGTGCTATCCTGTCTTCAGATCGGTGTTTTATTGGGTATGCACGGATTGTTTCCAACAGAATGTTATGTTAGTTTGTTATATTTGCCTGTACTGTTTTTGATAAACCTCTTTCAGTTTATGATTCTCTTTATTCCATTTTTTAGGATTGAAACATGGAAATTTAACAATAATCCAAGCTTATAATCCCCCAATTTAAGATATGTTAGTACCTGAGCCTTATGCACATCAGTAAATGCTTCGACTGTTTTTATTGCAATACTTCTTTAGCAGATTCATTTTATAATTATATTGTCCCTTATGCGGCCCTTTGACAGATATGCAGCTCCGCCACGTCAGTCACAGGATTTGTGCTGTTCTAAAATTTGAAAGCGAGAAATAATGCACGATACAGAAGGAAAAAATCGTCAAAAAAAAATTCCGAAAAATTTTTTAAAATGCCACTTTTTTGAGGTTAAAATACTGTTTTTGTGTCAATATTTCAACAAAGCATTTTATAAAATTTTATCTAACACACTACATCAAATAATTTTTTTCTATTCACACCATTCCTTTTAGATCGTACAGTACCATTATATTTTTAGTATAATGATGTTTCAAATATATAAAAAAAATGATATTTATGCAAGAAAAATAAATATTTTTTAAAAATTTTTGAATTGTGTATTTCTGATCAGATGATCAACGATAACGATGTTGGCCATTGCTTCAATGACCGGCACTATGCGCGGGCAAATACAGGGGTCATGCCTTCCTTCGGTGCTTACCATTTGTTCATGGCCGTTGACGTCTATGGTTTGCTGTGCTTTAGAAATAGAAGATGTGGGTTTAACAGCTGTTCGGAACAATATTTGATTGCCATTGCTGATACCGCCCAAAATACCGCCTGCATTGTTGGTTTTAAACCCACCTGCATTCATTGTATCATTATGTTCACTGCCATTCATCCGGGCAGCTTCAAACCCTTTGCCAAATTCAATACCTTTAACAGCGCCAATCGAAAGCATCGCTTTGGCCAGGTCGGCATCGAGCTTGTCGAAAAGTGGTTCTCCCAGTCCAGCTTCCACTCCATTGATCCTGCATTCAATGATTCCGCCTGTGCTATCGCCTTCAGCAGCCAATGCTTCAATTTTTTCAATCATCTTTTGTGCAGCATCAGGATCACAGGCTCGTACAATGTTCTTTTCAATGGCATCTTTATCATACCTGGTGCACTGTATGCCTGCTGCTTCAAGGGTGTATGCTATTGTTTCAATGCCTTTTTGATTCAGCAATTGTTTGGCTATGGCACCGGCTGCCACGCGTGCCGCCGTTTCTCTTCCGGATGCCCGTCCACTGCCCCGGTAGTCGCGAATGCCATATTTTTTATGATAGGTGTAGTCTGCATGTCCCGGGCGAAAAAGGGATTTGATGTTGTCATAATCTTTTGGTCGTTGGTCTGTATTGTACAAGGCCAGGCAGATGGGCGTTCCGGTTGTTTTTCCATTGAACGTCCCGGATAATATGTGGGCCTTATCGGATTCTTTACGCTGGGTAGTGATTGATGATTGCCCGGGCTTGCGCCGGTCAAGTTCTTGTTGGATCATAGAAAGCTCAATTTCAATATTGGGTGGAACACCGTCAATGATCACGCCTATTGCTTCACCGTGTGATTCGCCAAATGTTGTAATGGTAAATGCTTTACCAAATGAATTACCAGACATAGCCTTGTTGTTTTAGTTGTTCAATTAAAAAATCTTGTGCCGGCTCCGGGCCGCGGCTGTTCAAAAAAAGTTTCAGGTCAGCATATTGCTCATATTTGGCAGACCGGGCATTGTAGAGTTCAATAAACTGGCCATAAATGTTTTTATTTTGATCAAAAAAGGGAGGAATACCACCACGCATGATTCGTTCATATAAAATGTCCGGTTCTTCTTCCAAATAAATCATATACCCATGTTGCCCGACGATATCCATGCCTTTGGGATTGTCAATATTCCCGCCACCCAGTGCAATGATGGCCTGGTCTTTACTACCCAATGATTCAAACAAAGTTTGTCCTGCCAGTGTTTCTAATTTTTGAAAATAGGAAGCACCTTTTTTCCGGAAAAGTTCACGTGGCGTTAATACATCATCGCCTTGTAGTTCTAAGATCATATCATCCAGATCATAAAATTCTTTGTTTAATTTCCGGGCAATCCCCTTGCCCAAAGTACTCTTCCCACAATGCTTCACCCCCATTAAAACAATATGCTGCTTCATTGATTCGCTCTCTATTTTTCCGTTCATGCATTTTTACTCATTTTGACGGCAAGTCATATCCGCCGCTACACACAAATATTTTGTTCATAACTAATTGATTGAATGAGTGAAAAGCATTTTTAAACATGTCCGGGACAAAAATATAAAAAATAAATTTAAAAAAGCTCATCCGCTTTCATTTTGATGAATTCCTCCCAGGGTGTCCCGCCTTTGCCTATGAGGACTATCTTGTCAGGCGTATGGTGTTTTATGAAGGGTTTAATACCTGATTTTCTTTTTTTATAATGACTCTGAATTTCAATTGCTGTTGTTTGTTGCTCTTTTTGCAAGATAAAATCTACTTCATGATGGATGTTTTTCCAATACAACAGGTTCATATTATGCTGTCTGGCCATGTTCAGCAGGTGTGCACCAATGGCTGATTCAATAAAGAAATCCCATTTTTCGGGCATTGAAGTGATTTCCCGGAGGTTTTTTTTCTCGCGGACAAATAGCAATGCATTGTTTTGCACCTGCCATTTCGGAATAGAGCTGCGTTGCCCCGGCTTTTTCTGTTGCATTTTTCCCAGGCCTGTAAGCAAGCCTGTGTCATCAAGCAATTGGGCATAATGCGACAATGTTGTTGTATTGCCGGCATTGTTGAGACGGCCTAAAAATTTTGTATAGGAGTGTATTTGCCCGGAAGACGTACAGGCCAGATGAAAGAAATCGGTGAGTAATGCCGGTTTATTGATTCTATCCATTCTAAAAACATCTTTTGACAAAGTTTTTTCAATCACAGAATCTATGATATATGATCTCATATCATATTCATCGGTCACATAATTGGCAGCTTTCGGATACCCGCCGTAAAATGCATATTGTTCAGCAGTAAAATCGAATGCTTCCTGCATTTCAGAAAATGGCCAGTGGGGGACATAAATAATTTCAAATTTTCCTGAGGTTGACGCAGGCAACGACACCCGGTTGGTTGTGACAACGATTAATTTTATGTTTGTTTCTTTCATGGTGTCTTCATCCCATTCTGATAAGACGGCATTTTTCCAAAAATTAATCTTTTGTATGTCATCAAAGATCAGCAACAATTCATTTGATGCCGATGCATCCAGTTTTATGCGGGCTATTTTCCATTGCTGATGTATCCATGATTCATCATTGGTGATTGATTCTTCTGCAGATGCGTAGTGGGCAGGTATGTCCAATGCTTCTGTGAGTTGTTTTGTAAGCGTGGTTTTCCCGGACTGCCGTGGCCCCTGTACAATGTGGATCGCCCTGCGATTGTGATCAATGCCTGATTTTAGTGTATAGAATACGCTTCTTTTATACATAATAGATGTTTTATTATGTAAAGATAAAATATTTTACTCAATAGATAAAATAAAATTACTTTATTTACTGAGTAAAAATAATAAAGCCGAATAAAGCTCAAAGTTGAAAGTTGGCCTCGTACTTGATATTAAACACTTGAAGAGAATATAGAATTCAGGAACAAGAACTCAGAATATTCGCCGGGGCACCATGCCCTACACCAAACCAAGGCAAGAAAACTGCTCAGAATCAAAATGTATTCAATGCAATGTTAGTTAAAGATTAACAAATGGTGGTCAACCTTATTCACGCATCAACAATCATTAACAATTAATAATGATTGATACACATCAATGCTCATGAAAATATAGCTTTTCAAATTCATCAACCAGGCCTCGCATCTTTTGAATATAATCAAGGTCGGTGGTTTGTTTGCTTTTCATTGCATAAACAAGCAGCTGATGAAGCACGGTAAGCTGATCAATGTATAAATCCCGTCCGTTTTCATTTTCAGGTGTATATTTAATTCGTTGGTGCAGGAAATATTGGCTTACAATGTCCTGTATTTTTGTTGCATGTTCCTCTTTGTTATTGATCCAGCGCACCAGTTGATTGTAATTGATCTCATCTTTTTTTTGCAATGCCAGGATTTTATTCATTGCTTTTTCTACGGTGCGTATGTGTTCACGGATCAGTTCTACGCGTGCCGAATCATCATAAATACCGCAAGGTATTTCACAATGGCCTGATGCTTTAAACAAAGGGATAATAAATAATATTCCTAAGAATATGATGGCCGTTTTTTTCATGGTTTTCGTCATTTATTATTGATAAATAAGAGTAATATTGACAATTAAGCAGATATTTTATATATCCGGTACATTATTTTCTGTTGATGAAAGGAAGTGTAATGAATACAATCGCAAATATCAACAGCACATGTATTAATACACCGATAGAATATATAAAGAAACCGATTATCCACCCTATTGCCAATATTATTCCAAGCAGGTAAAGAAATATTCTCATTAGGTCAACTTGTCTATTTCTTTTTGTAATTCTTCTCTTTTTTTTCCTGTTTTTGCTTGTAATTTACCTAAAAGTTCCTCTTCTTTTCCTTCTGCATAAGTAAGATCATCGTCTGTAAGTTGGCTATACTTTTGTTTTAAGTTGCCTTTGATTTGGTTCCAGTTGCCTTTGATTTGTAGTTTATCCATAATACATTTTTTTAAGGTTCATAAATTAAGTTCATATAAATGGGTACAAATATGGTGCCAGGAAAGCTTAATGTTGAAAGTTGGCCTTGTAATTAATATTAAAACCAGGATTTTTAGGGACTACTGCAATTTTTGTGTAAATAGTGTTTATTTTAGAATTCTGAATACTCAGGATATGACTTTTACTAAATATGCAGTAAAATCAACTATAATAATATAAGCTCTGCATCTCTGCGGTTTTAAATATCACCGTCTTTCATTAATATGCATGGAAGCAGCATGAACGAACCGGTTGAAAAATGAACGGAAAGCCCGTTGATAGATCAGAAGTTCTGGATGAAATTGCACGCCCATGTAAAACGGATGGCCTGGACGTTCTATGGCTTGTACAATGCCATTGGGTTCGCGGGCAGTAACCATTAAATTGTGCCCAACCTTGTCTATAGATTGCTTGTGAAGAGAGTTAACAGGGAGCTCAGTTTTTTTGAAGATTTTATAAAGTAGAGAATCTTTTTCGATGTGAATCTTTTTTCTAAAAAACATATAGCCCAAAATGGATTCAGGGTAGATGGCATTTTCATATGCGTCGGCTATGTTTAAATGCAATGTGCCGCCGTTCACCACATTCATTAGTTGGGCGCCCCGGCAAATTGCGAATACCGGAATGCAGTTCTGTTTTGCAATCTTCAACCATTTAATTTCCATCTCATCACGTGGCCTGTCATATTGATAGTTTTCTTTGGGGTCTTTGTGAAAAAGGCCGGGAAATACATCGGTGCCACCACCCAATATGAGACCGTGAATCTTTTTTTTATGAACCGGTTTGCCGGCAGATAATACCACGGGCTTTCCTCCACCAAGCCACACAGCAAGCCACATAGCCAAAAACTGGATGTTCATCCGTTTGTTCTCGGGTTTTGTAATGCCTATGTGAGGTCGGAATTTAAACATTTTAATTATTAATGGTTAATTGTTAATTATTTGTTGATGCCTGAATAAGGTTGACCACTATTTGTTAATCATTAGACTATTTATTGAATAGATTTGTAAGTTGTTGCATAAGATACAAGCCAAAAACTGATCACAGCCCTAATTCAGGAGGCAACCTATGATATTTGGTTAAATAAGCAAATATATATATAATTCCTAATCCCGAGTAGGGGTCGTCTTTTCTGAATAATTCATTTTCTGCAGTTTGTGTTTCACGTAATAGTTTACCCATCATATGGATTTTGTCTTTTACATGGATATGTTTTTTTATCTGATCAACAAATTGGTTTAAAGCATCTCTCGTATTGCCTTCTTTTAGTTTTTGGATGGCTTCAATTCCTGCCTCCTTAATGTCTTTAGAATCCTGGTCAATCCGTATGCTCTCTTGTATAGAAGACAATATCCATACAAAAGGAATTTTTGTTTTCTCTCCTATGATTGCTTCTCCGGGGTCGGGTACTTGTCCGGTAGTAAACAAAAGATAATTCAACCATGGAAAATCAATGCCCGAATGGATTGATAAAAATAAAGCAGCCCAAAAACGCGGATTTACTTCAATTAAATGGGGCTTATGCCCTGTTACCCCATCCCATAAGAAATCAATCTCAGCAATCCCTGTCCATTTTGCTGCACCCAATAAAGCATTGGTGTCATCTATAAACGGGGCAGGATCTATGGTCTCTCTTACCACACTGGATGATGAACGGGTCGGGAACCGTTGCACATTTTTGTATGCCATGCTGGCTTTCAATTGTCCATCCTGGTATAGTGCTGTCATACAGTATTCTTCTCCGCCAACCATTTCTTGAATCAACGGAGATGTCTGATAAAGGTGAATATGTTCATGATACGCTTTTAATAATTCATTTTTATGCCCGGCCTCAACAATTCCTCTTCCGCCAGATAAATTGTATGGCTTTAACATAACAGGATATTTCAGTGATTGTGCCCTTTTCTCTAATTCCTCTGCACTTTTAGGTTGAAATGTATTGGGGATGTTGATGTTTAGTTGTTTTGCCGTTTGTGTTAAATGATGTTTAGGGTGTACTTTATCTATTTGGGCATAGTCTGGACATGCTACTGTAATGTGAGGTTTCAGTTTGTCTTTATGCTTGGAAATGATTAATGTTTCTGTAAATGAAGGCATTAAAACATAAGGGGTGTTGTTTGAAGGCTTGTGTTTCTTTATGATTTTCAAAAGGTCGGCAATAAATTGTTCAGGATTTGTTACAGGGTCCGTATATACTTCATGCGTATGAACATATTTGGAAAAGGTTAACATGTTTGTTTTAACGCTTTCTGTCCCAATAACTTCCAGTCCTTTTTTGCCTAAAGACTGAGCGGCTGCCAGGGCCATCAAACTTCGGCCCGACGTAATGATGACTTTACCCTGAGGATGTTTTTGTGTCAAAATATCATGATTTTTTAATAAAATATGCAATGTTATGAATGCAAAAATTGAACCATTGGAGTGATTCTTGAACCGAAATTTTTAAAAAGGTCAAAAACGGAAGTAGAAAATAAAGCTGAAAGCCGGCCTCGTACTTAACATTAAAACGTTGATTTATTAAATGAGAAAACAGAATTCAGCATCCGGAATCCAGAATGTTCAATGGCATACCATTCACACACAAACAATTAACAGTTAATGATGGCTTTATTCTAAACCATGGTTGATAAACTAAAATACATTATGTTTTGAAGAATCACCAG
>CAZJWE010000158.1:0-8375 GCA_964549265.1 uncultured Bacteroidales bacterium
CTCGGTTCAACTACATATAAACAAATTGCAAGTTATCATTAAATTCGTGGTAGAATCTTATTAATAAATCTTATTAAGTTTCATTGAAGGATTGCATTTTTTTGTTTATATTAGATGCGAAAATAAGTAAACTTGTCTAAGTATGTTGGTTAAAACATTTGGTTATGCTGTGCAGGGGATCAATGCGATCCCGATTACCATAGAAGTAAGTGTGTCGCAGGGGGCGAAATTTTTACTTGTCGGTCTTCCTGATAATGCAGTAAAGGAGAGTCAACAACGGATATATACAGCCCTTGCTACAAATGATTTCAGGCGACCGGGCAAGAAGGTGGTGATCAATATGGCGCCGGCAGATATTAAAAAAGAGGGTGCTGCGTATGACCTTCCTCTTGCAGTGGGGTTGTTAGCTGCAACAGGCCAAATAGAACCGGAAAAGCTTGGACACTATGTGATCATGGGAGAACTGTCACTCGATGGCAGCCTACAGCCAATCAAAGGCGTTTTACCTATAGCCATTAAAGCAAGAGAACAGGGGTTTAAAGGCATAGTGCTTCCTGCTCAAAATGCCCGTGAAGCCGCTGTGGTGAATACCCTTGAAGTATATGGCGCAAACAACATCCGTGAGGTAGCTGATTTTTTGAATGATGTGGCTCCTATTGCTCCCACCATCGTGCATACGCGGGAAGAATTTTTTTCCAATGTCAATAATTATGAAATAGATTTTTCCGATGTAAAAGGACAGGAAAATGTTAAACGGGCTATAGAAATTTCGGCCGCAGGGGGTCACAACATCCTGATGATAGGCCCTCCGGGTGCCGGTAAAACAATGATCGCCAAACGAATTCCGACAATTATACCGCCACTCAGTCTGCACGAGGCACTTGAAACAACGAAGATACATTCTGTTGTAGGAAAGCTGGATGAAAAGACGTCTTTGATGACAAAGAGGCCTTTTCGTTCGCCACATCATACGGTGAGTGATGTAGCTTTGGTCGGGGGCGGCTCATTTCCGCAACCCGGCGAAATATCATTGGCACATAACGGGGTGCTTTTTCTTGATGAGCTGCCTGAATTTAAACGCAATGTTCTTGAAGTGATGCGTCAGCCCTTGGAAGACAGGGTCATCACTATTTCCAGGGCCAGGTTTACTGTAGAATACCCGGCCAGCCTGATGTTGATAGCATCTATGAATCCATGTCCGTGTGGATATTACAATCATCCTGAGAAAGAATGTTTGTGTGCACCCGGCATGATCCAGCGATATTTAAACCGTATTTCAGGCCCGTTGCTTGACAGGATAGACATTCATATTGAGGTAACCCCTGTGCCTTTTAATGAGTTGTCTAAACTCAAAGAAAGCGAAGATAGTGAGGCCATCAGGCAACGGGTGATTGAGGCCAGGGAAAGACAGGAGAGCCGGTTTGAAAATCATCAACACATTCATACCAATGCACAGATGAGCTCGAAACTATTACGGGAACATTGTCAAATAGATAAAGCAGGCCAGAATTTATTAAAAAATGCCATGAATACACTGGGCTTGTCTGCCCGGGCATACGACAGGATATTGAAATTGTCACGCACCATAGCAGACCTGGAACATAAAGATCACATTGAAGCACACCATCTGGCCGAAGCTATCCAGTACCGGAGCCTTGACAGGGAGAACTGGGGGACGTAGGGAGGATGCAGAGAGTAGTGAGTAAATCGTTTGGAGTTACTTTTCGTTTCAAGAAGTAGAGATCATAGGTATCGAAAACGAATTGACGTAAAAAAATTTTATCTTTGTATAAAAATACAATATGGCTGATTTTAAAGAGAAATATATAAATCCTTTTACCGATTACGGTTTTAAAAGATTATTTGGGGAGGAACCAAGTAAAAATTTGTTGCTTGACTTCCTGAATGAGTTGCTTATTAGTGAACAAGGAAAATTAAAAGACTTGACCTATCTGAAAAATGACAGGTTAGGTTCAGCTGAGGAAGAAAGAAAAGCCATTTTTGACCTTTACTGCGAAAATGAAAAAGGTGAAAAATTTATCGTTGAACTTCAAAAAACAAAACAAAAATATTTTAAAGACAGGACCGTTTATTATTCGACTTTTCCTATTCGTGAACAGGCTGAAAAAGGCAGTGAATGGAATTTTGAATTAAAGGCTGTATATACCATCGCAATTCTTGACTTTATATTTGACGAAGATAAAAACGAGCCGCATAAATTTAGGTATGATGTAAAATTATCGGATATCGAGACCCACAAAGTATTTTATGATAAATTGACTTTCATTTACCTGGAGATGCCTAAATTTAAAAAAGAAGCACATGAACTGAAAACCCATTTTGATAAATGGCTGTTTGTATTAAGAAATCTGAATAAACTTGACAGGATACCAGAGGAATTGAAGGAAAGTATTTTTGAGCATCTGTTTGAAAGAGCTGAAATAGCTAAGTTTTCACCTGAAGAGGTTAAAGAATATGAGGATAGCTTAAAAACATACAGAGATATAAAAAATTCTATTGATACTGCGAGAGCTGAAGGAATGGAAATTGGAATAGAGCAGGGAATAGAGCAGGGAATAGAGCAAGGAAAAATTGATATAGCCAAAATGATGCTTTCGGCAAATGAATCCATTGAGAAAATCATGAAATTTACAGGACTAACAAAAGAAGAAATAGTGAAAATACAAAATTAAATGTAACATGAAGGCTTAGCACTTACACACTCACCAGATCATTTTTAATGGCAAAGGTTACCAGTTCTGCTGTGTTGCGGCTATAGGTTTTGTCCATCAGGTTAGAGCGGTGGCCGTCAACAGTGCGCTGACTGATGAATAATTTATCGGCAATTTCCTGGTTGGTGTATCCTTCACAAATAAGTTGGAGGACTTCTTTTTCTCGTTTCGTAAGCTTAATTTCAGGGTCAACAGACGATTCTGGTTTTTTTGAGATGATTTTTAATTGATTTGTTTGTGTAGGTGAGATCAGTTCTTTGTGCCTTAAGATGTATTCAACAGCATTGCTCATTTCTTGTTTATCATATTTGTCCATGAAAAATCCATGCGCTTGTTTTTCTTTTGAAAAAATGGCATCTTCTTTCAAGATGCTTCCTATCATCATAGGAATTCCTTTCATGAATGACTGGCCGCCATATACTGAAACTGGAAAATGATTTTGTTTTCTGTCAATGCCTGTACACTTCAAAGAGAAATGGCTTTGTACACCGCGGAATACTTTTCTTAATTTAGATTTAATTTTTTCATTTTCATTGGGTGCAAAGAAATCAGTGAATGTTAATTTTTTTATGTCTTTTTCTTCATAATCAAATAATTTCAGAAATTTAGAATTGTGAAACACAAGTTTGTAGTTTTCATCAACAATGAATACTCCGGCCAGCGTATTTTCCAAAAGAGCATTGTATTGGTCGTTAGAAGAAGAGAGCAGTTTTTCCTGTTTTTCGATGCGGGTATTGATAGTGGTTAACAGTTCTTCATAGTCATATGGTTTTGTGATGTAATCGTCTGCTCCTAATTGCATGCCTGCACGGATGTCTTCAGTAGAGGATTTGGCAGTGATGAAAATAAAAGGGATGAACATGGTATTTTGATTCTCCTGGAGTGTTTTATAGACTTGGTATCCATCCAATTTAGGGAGTGCAATGTCTGCCAGGATGATATCAGGATGCCTTGTCAGCGCTTTTTGAACACCTTCCATGCCATCCGATGCACATATTACTGAAAATCCTTCTTCTTCCAAAAAATCTTTGGTTGAAAAAAGAAGAGATTCGTCGTCTTCTATGAGTAAAACAAGTTTGTTGTTGGTCATTTTTTAGTTATTTAATGTTCATTTTACGAGTGGGTGTGTGTGCTTTGAGTCCTCTCCTTTCTGTATTTAACCTATAAAAGAACACTATATTCATTTATTTCTTAATGATTTGCAATACTATACACAAAGATGTTTAATGTAAATCTTTGAGATATTAAAAATAGTAAAAATTTTTTTAAAAAACAAAAATTAGAAAATTTACAATACTATTTATAATAATGTAATCTTGTTTGTTTTAGTAAGCTACGCAGTTTGGTTGTTAAAGAGTTTGGCTTTATAGTCACTCGACATAAAAAATGCAACCCTTTAAAATAACATTTTAAAGGGATTTAAACTTTTTCCAACGTCAAACAAGTTGGACTTTAGAGACAAACACTACTTAGTAAGAAATATGTATCGTAACAGTTGTCCCTTTGCCTTCTTTACTTTGCACATCAATAGTTCCTTTATGGACTTTAATGCTTCGCAGCACAATAGACATGCCCAACCCGGTTCCTTTGTTACTTCCGATATTCGATGCTCTGAAAAAAGGCTGTGATATATTTTTAAGTTCATTCTTTGGGATGCCATTACCATAATCCTTCAGGATGAAGCATAGTTTGTTTTGCTCATTTCCTTCACATATGGTAAGTTCAGGAGAAGGATCATCGTTTGAAGAATATTTGAGTGCATTGGTGAATACATTGATCAGTATCTGGCGGAGTAATGTCCGGTCAACACACACATTTTTATGAGGAAATAAATTGATTATTTTAATGGGGTGTTTGTCATTGTTGGTCTCATTGGCTTCTTCGGCAAGGGATTCAACATAATCATATAGCCAGGTGGTTTCGGGGTTAAATTTAAGTTGCCCGCTTTGATCTTTGGCAAGTATTGATACATCATCAAGCAAAGACAACATGGTATTGATAGCATTATAGATGCGTCTAAAACTGCGTTCTTTTTTGGTGCTGTCCCAGCGGTTGTTATACCTTTTCAACAACTGTGTATTGGAAAAGATACCGGCCAGTGGGGTACGGAATTCATGGGTTACTGTAGATACAAATTGTGCCCGCAGAAAATTGAGTTCTTTTTCTTTTTGCAGGGCCTTTTCTTTTTCTTCTTCTGTCTTTTTTCGTTCAGTGATGTCTTCGGCTACCCCGGCAATACGGTCAATTTCTCCTGTTTCTGTTAGTACCGGAAATGTTTGCGACCAAATCCACCGGATGTTATTATCCGGGCGTATGATGCGGTATTCGGAATGTAGAGTATTGTGATAATCATTGCATATTTGTGTCATTTTTTGTTTGTCTTCAGGATGAATATTGTCAAGGAATGAACTGGGATTATCATATAAACTCTGACAGCTTTTGCCCCATATTTTTTCATATGCCGGACTGACATACAGTATCTCTTTTTCATTCCGCAGCCAAAATACCTGGTCTATATTTTCTGCCAGCTGCCTGAATTTTTCTTCGCTTTGTTCTGTTGCATTTTTGGCTTTGATGGTTTCTTCATGAGCACGTTTTATTTCAGTGATGTCCATCGTAACACCAACCGAACGCAGTGGTTTATTATCGTCATTGTATTCTGTATGGCATCTTTCAAGCACATATTTTACTTTGCCATTATCCAGTAATATCCGATGTTCTATCTGGTATGGTTCTTTATATTTCAATGATTTTCCATACATCTGATTCACTTTTTCTCTGTCGTCAGGATGAATTTTTTCAAGGAAGAATTCGTAGGAAAAATCAAATGACTCCGGATTCACCTCAAATATCTCAAATATTTCATCTGACCAATACAATTTATTGTTCAATATATCAAATTCCCAATTCCCAACCCTGGCAATAGACTGGGCTTCTTTTAATTTCCGTTCGCTTTCTTTTAATTCATTTTCTGCTTTTTTTCGTTGGGTAATGTCATCAATGGAAACCAAAACTGTGTCTGGTTCAGAAGAGGAAAACAAAGCAGTGGAAATCAATAATTGATACGTTTTGGATATCCCGTTTTCTGTTCTGGTTAGCCGGGCTTCTTTTTTATATTGGTTTTCTTTTGTGTTAAATGTCTTTTTAACAGTATTCCAGATATTGCATCCTGAACATCCCTGGGTTATTCCGCATTCATTGCCACTGTTTATTGCATTGATGCATCCGAATATTTCGCCGGTTTTTAAATTAAGGGCTTCTTCTCTTGTTTTTTCTGCATAGACCAGGGCAGGGTCATTGATTTTTAACACACGGCCCTTATTGTCAACCAGCATCATAATAATGGGAGCGCCTCTGAATATGGCCGAGAGTTTTTGTTCATTTTCAACCAGTGCTTTTTCCATTTCAATACGCTTGTTATTCCCCCTGATGGTTTCTATACCAAAAGACAGGTCATTGGCAACGGTTTGAAGAAAGTCTGTTTCATCTTTGTCAAATGTATCTTCATATTGGGAATAAAAAGCAATGGTGCCAATCACTTCATCGTGATCAAATACCGGCATGGCACAAAGCGACCGGATGCCGTGGTGCCTGGCTTTATCATACCAGGGTGCAATACTGGGGTCACTGATGAGGTTTACCTGCGGTTTACTGGTTTTAATGCATAATCCGCCGGGGCCTTGTCCGTACTCATTGTCTCCCCACGACCCTTTAATGTCTTTTGTATACTCTTGTTCAATCCCATGCGAAGCTATAATGCGGATGTCTTTAGCCGGATTGTTTATTTTTTTACTGATAAGCGCTACCGGGTATCCGAGGATATCACCCACAATCTTGCAGGTGTCTTCAACCAATTGTTGTTCATCATACGTGTGCAGCAGGTTTTTGCGAAAAAGCGTAAGGGCTCTCAACCGCTGGTTGTTTTTGATGATCCGGGCAGTTGACTTTTTCCTTTCTGTAATGTCAATCAATATGCCTTTTAGCTTTATTGCATGGTCTGTTTCATCAGATTCTACATGGCCTTGTGATATAATCTCAATGGTTTTGTTTTCCGGGGTGATGATTTTGTGTTCAATTTTGTATGGCGTTTTGTTGTTGACCGCTTCTGTAAGCGTTTCTTTTACTTTTTCTTTATCATCAGGGTGCACAAGAGAGGTTATCGTGTCCATATTAACTTCCATATTGTTTGATGGAGGAATGTTAAACAGTTGGAAGAGTCCGTCTGAACACCAAATTTTACCGGTGCTGAGATTGTATTCCCAACTGCCCATGCCGGCGATTTCTTCGGCTGATGACAGGCGCAATTCTTTTTCCTTTAACCTGGTGGTTGCCTTATGCAGGTCTTCTAAATTGGATTGCAGTTCTTCGTTTTGCGCAGCGATTTCTTCTTTGCTTTCCTGGAGTAGTTCTTTTTGCTGTAGTATCTCTTCGTTTTGTGACCGTATCTCTTCGTTTTGAGTTAAGATTTCTTCATTTTTTTCACGTATAGCTAATTCAGACCTTTTTAATTCATCAATGTCCCGCATCACATCAATGTACTGAATGATATTTCCCTGATCATCTAAAACCGGAGTGGCTTTTAATGAAAAATATTTTCCAAAATGTTCATAATACCTTTCAATGGCTTCTGTTGATGATGTCTTTTGATTTAATAATACAGGACAAAATTCAGGGGGGGCGTCATGTCCGCAAATCATATTATAACATTTCTTTCCCTGTATTTCTGCAAGGCTCTTGTTTAATAAGCTGAGCCCCGTGCTATTAATATTGTCTATTGTATGGTCGGGATTGATCAAGATTACAACATCTTCTATGGTATTCAGGAGTTGTAGCATATGCCCGGAAGATATTTCGTGTTTTCTAATGTTTTGTTTTTGTTTTCGTTTTACAGGAGTGATCACAATTCCGTGCACCCTGTTATCATCTTCATAAACCGGATGATATTCCACATCAATCATGTCTGATGCCGGATCACCGGGTGAAACCGGAAGGGTGTCATATATTTGTTTTCCTTTCAAACATTCATCAAGACGAGGTTTGATTTTTTGAGAATATATTTCATCATCATAGATAGTTGAAATATGTTTTCCTGTGATAGTTTGTCCATCTGATTTGTATTCTTCATGAAATGCTTGGTTTATAAATTGAATTATGTAATTTGAATCTATAAAGGCTGCAGCATGGGGGATAGCATTTAATATGGTGTTGTAGTTCAGATGCATTTGGAGGTTTTAATAAATGAAGTATAAAAATAGTAAAACATCATTGAATAACAAAATTGTATAAAGAAAAGTGAATAGTGAAAAAAGCTCAAAGCTCAAAGTACACAAGGTGTATGCCTTAAAACACGCTTAATACCATCCACATAACCAAAGATTAAACACCTCAACTACTAATTTTTTGAAGATAAGAGCTCAAATCAGAGTGTTTGCATCAGTTTTTTTGGAATAGAAGTTGTATTAAAAAAATAAAGAAGCTAAATATTTAATGGAAAGAATAGTGAATTAAAAATAAAAACATATGAACCGAGCCATGACAAAAAAATTGACACACACGAGCATGATTATTAAAAAACTATTTAGATCACACAAAGTCAACAAATTAAACTCATGGCGAGCTCCATATGACCTTTGAAAAATAAAA
>CAZJWE010000159.1:0-8091 GCA_964549265.1 uncultured Bacteroidales bacterium
GAGTGGGCCCGTAGCGGGGACGCTACGGACAACGTGGTGTTGTTTTGAAAAAAAAACATAAGAAATTGCCCGGGATTTAGTTCAACACGGTACCGGGGAATCAGGACGAGCTCAGCGAAGCTAATACTCGCTGGGTCTTGCAGATCGCTCAGATTCCTGTATATTGGCCGTAGTTAATTCATCGTCACAATTTTTCTTATAGTGTCATTATCTTTTTTTATTAAAATATCTAACGTGTCAGTTTTTCTTTCTAAAAAAACATACTCATTATAATCCCAAGTCTCATGTGTATCCTTGTAATTAGGTTTTATAGTTTTAATAATCTTTTCAGTAAGTATATTTTTCTGTAATATGATAAAATATGTTTGTCTCGTAAATCCAGGTGAAGTTTGTTTTTCTTCAATCCTTATGTCATTATCACGATAATAAATCCTATCATAATCTACTTCCCATTGATTCCATGAAAAAAGAATAAAATAAATAGTTATATATCGCAAAAAAGGTATAAAGTAACCAAGTAAATTTATTAATAGAAACCAGTAATGGAATCCGAAAATTATTCGAGGAATTCTTTTTTCAAATTTACAAACACCCCAAATCAATATTGAAGATGCAAGAAAAGAAAAAGAAATTATCTTATCAGTTATATATCCACGATAATAGACACCATCGGGCAAAATCAGTTTGATTATAATTGTCAATAAGCAGATTAGGTAAATCACTAAAAGGATTCTTTTAGCTTTTTCCGAGACTCTTTTCCTAATAAACCTATAGATTAATGTTATTGCAAATGAAGAAATAATGACAATTAAAAATGGTATCATTGCAATCTTTTATTTCATGTTAGTTTATACTATTTAAATTTTTTCTCACGAGCTCTATCCTAATTACGGCCAAACGTTTTGCCATAGCAACATGTGCAGACGATAGGAGGCATTGTTGCTGATGGCATGTTAGCATTTCGGTATTTTATTTCCCGTTAAAGTTATTTTTTCATCTTCTGTTAATTTATCCATGCTTGACAAATCATATTTAGTAAATCTATAATCAAATTTCACCTTTCCACTCTCCGTTTTTTCAAACTTCTCATCAATTATCGAAGCTGGGAAAACTTCAAATTTTAAACTACTGTTTGCAACATGTTTTTTCTTATGTTCCAAGGTCATAGGTAAGAAAAATTGCAAGACCAAATTTGCAGTACCAATCAACACGGTGTATTCAGGATACTCATTTCCATTTTTATGGACATGTTTTGCTTTATGAATCGACACATATGGTTCTTTGTACATTTTTGAATTTAATCGTGTTTTTATTAGATATGAGAAACACAAAATCTCTGTATCATTTTTCAACCAGTTAAATATTTCGACACAATTTTCAATCTCTCTTTCAGGAAGAATAGAAAGAGCTATTTTAACAAGTGATTTGTAAACCAAAAAAGGAATATATGGTTTTTTCCTTAAATTTACGGAAAGCGACTGTCCATTATCGCTATATTGGAAATCTTTTAAATTTCTGCCAAAATTAAATTCAACCCTATTTTCATTTCTTTTTATTGTAATTAATTCTTCCAATTCATCTTTTCTGGACTCAAATGTTGGTATTTTCTTTTTTGTTTTTAAGCCACAAATTGTTAAATAAGGCTGAATAAAAGTAGAAAGGTTGTTTTCAAAATTGGATAAGATTTTATTGCATTTATCACATTCAAAATCCGAAACAAAGTCATTGCGACCCAACAATTCAGGTATAATATGTGGTCTGTTATTAAATGTCACATCAGGGTAAGTTTTTCCACAAAAACGACATACCTTTTCAGTATCACTATGGAAATGATTGTGAGGTAAATCCTCAGATGTTAATATTTTGTCATATATATGATGGAACATCGCTTTTTTTTATACTAAATGCTTAACACGTCTACAAAGACATGTTGTTTATGACTATTATATAAACATTGGTTCACATCCATAACTCATTGCTTCTTAAAATTCCTCCTACTCCAAATATAAAAAAATATGGTTAAATGGAACTATCTTTTTGATGAAAAAACCAACTGCCTACTCCACTGCCTCCCGCCTACTCTCTTCAGAAACTCCCAATCTTCTCCTTACAAACCTTTTCCGTAAGATTTTTTAATAGTCCCACACGTGTCATCAAATACTCCAGTTCTTCTTTTTGGATGCAATAGTCTTTTCGGTACCTTGCTTCGGTGTATGCTTTTTTGAGCAGTTCAAAGCAGCGTTCTTCCTGTTCTGTTGCCCTGGGAAATACTTTTATGAATTCGGGATTATAACAGGCAGCTTTTTGGCCGAGGCCTTCCAGGTCGTGGGTCTTGGGTTTGTAGCCTTTGAATACCAGAATTACGGCGTGGTAATAACGTTCGGCTGCCTGGTGTAAATGAAAAGCAGCGTTGTTTGAACTACCCCTGTTATATGCGCATTCAAAATCTATTAAAAATTCATTTGCACTTTTAAACCAATAGTCAAAATCATCCATCGCATTCTTTTTCCGTTGCTCTTTATTGATCTCCCCCACCGGAATCAGTTCATATTTCCCGGAATCATACAGCATAATTCCTTCTTTTTTTATATCGGTAAAGAAATAATTTCCTTTTTTAATCTTTTTGTTTGCAAATTCTACCGGGTGAATAATGATGGATGCACGGGTACTCACTTTATTGGATTCGCGGATTGTATCTTCCATCTTATTTTTTACGGATAGTTTGGTTTCGTCATCTGTGCCGAAAAGAACCAACAGGTCATAATCACTCTTGTATTCATAGGTGATATGCCCTTCCTGGTATGTGTCCTCTACCCATCCCCCCCGTGCATACGAGCCAAAGAGGATGATCATCTGCACGTTGGGGGCAATGTCCAGAATAATCTTTTTAACTTGTTCAAGCTCTTGTTGTTTTGCTTCGGGTAAATGTGTTATTGATTTCTTCAATATTGATTTATTTTTAAATATAAAAGTAAAAAATATTTTAATTTGTACAAATATATATAAAGCATTATCCTATGCTAAATATATTTAGACACACATTTCCTCAATTCTTCCGGGAAAAAGGGTTTTGAGATAAAATCGCAACACCCGGCGGTTAAACATTTTTCTCTCATATTTTTATTGCATATATCGGCCGATACAGCAATAATAGATATATCAGGATAGCATGTTGTTAGTATCCTGGAAAGGTTTATTCCGTTTACGTGTGGCAGTTTTATATCCATTATCACCAGATCGGGTTCATTGTGTATCATGTACAACAAAGCATCCCGGCTATCATAAAATGCAATGATGTTTATTCCTTTGAAATGGAGGATTTCCTCCATGTAATGCCTGCATGTATCATTGTCTTCTACAATGACAACAGGCTTTTGATTAGCTTTTTCATTCATCACTTTCAACTTTTAAATCATACAATGCTGAATCTTTTCAGGATTCCCGATTCATGAATCTAAAAGTTGAAATTTGGATTCCAGGTACAAAGATAGGGAGTTTTAAAATATTGCAAAAAAATTAAATCTGAAAATGAATTATTTAAATCATCGAAATATCTTAAAGGGCATAAGCGGGCGCTTAGGTATAGGGCAGCAATGTTTGCTTTGCAAACATTATTTCACGGGGTGAAGGTGCACTGGCTCCGGATTCTCGGAGTCTGAAGCCTACTCGGTTAGGGGCTGGCCGTTCTTGTTATTTATCAATATATCAGTCATTTACATTCTATTTTGCTGCATTTTCAGTCCGTGCGTTAGGGCAGCCATACTCTTTGGCAAGTTTTGGTTTGCGTTTTGGCTCGTGCGACTTGCCAATGTGTATGGATGCGAAGCGTTGGGATGATTCATTTACCTCTGTTTTTATAGTTTAACCATATTTCTTCTATGGGTGTATTTGTAATCGCTTCTTTTATTAATCCAATGGCCTTCTGTGAATACCTATCATGATGTACATTTCCTATTGAAATTCTTTTAAAACTCTCAGGGTCATTTTTCAAATTCAAGTGATGAATAACTGCACTTGTTTTTGGCCCGGTCAATCCAACTTTCTTAGCCAATTGGTCACGGCCTAAATTATAATAATCAAGTTCGTTTACTCTTTTTAATGCTACGACATGTGCACCAGGTGTGCCCTCAGGTACAACCTGAATCGGAACTCCCTCTTTTCTTGAAATTCTTAAGTCTAATGATGGTCCATATCCATTTGCAGTGAAATTCAGGGTAGAAACACCAGGAAATAATTGACCAAAGCTACCTCCTTTTTCAAGTGTTTTTATTATCTTTTTTAATTCACCATCAGAAGGTTGAGTATCACTTCCCTGAACAGCATTTTCCATAATTGCAAGTGCACGTAATTTCTCTTTAGCTTCAATATTCTGACGCTTATTTGGACCTAAAAGCTTTTTAATTTCAATAATTTCATTTGAAAAGAATGCTTGAATATCTGTTGGTGGTGTTGTAGATAGAGGAAGAACTCTCATAGGCAACCCTTCTTTTAACTCTGTATCAAAAACCCTTTTAACTATATCTCTAAAAAGTGTCAAACCAGATTGGGCTTGAAAATACAGATGTTGTTCTGAAATTTCTAAAGTATAATGCTGTGCTGCATCTCGTAAACCGTTCAATGACTGAAGCGTTAAAACTTCATCTTCATTTAAAAACTTTATTTCAGCATCACTAAAGGCCTTTCTAACACACGATTCAAATCCAATTGTGTGAGCAGCATTCCGTTCTTTTATTTTACCTCCTTTTTGTAAAATAGCAGCCTTAAGTAACATTTCAAATGAGTGGTCCATTAAAATTAAAACACCATGTACACGGGCAGTATCATTGGGTCTATTAAATAGCTCAATACTTAAAACCAAAGAATCAACTGCTTTACAGTAAAGATGTTTAACTTCTTTTCTCATTCAGTATTATTCCCATTTATAGTTTCCATTATTTCTTTAAAACTATTCAAGCCTGATTCGATATTATCGATTATTTCGCTTGCCAAAACATCAGGGTCGGGCAGATTATCCAAATCCGTAAGGCTTTTATCCCGTAGCCAGAAAATATCAAGATTGGTCTTGTCTCTTGCTAAAACTTCATCGTAAGTGAATTTTCGCCATCTGCCATCGGGGTTTTCTTCGCTCCAGGTTTCGGTTCGTTTATACCTATTTTCGGGATTGTAGAGTTTTACAAATTCTTCCAAATCCGCAGATGTCATTGGCTTTTTCTTTAGGGTATGATGCACGTTGGTTCGGTAATCGTAAAACCAAATTTCTTTTGTCTGGGCTTCCTTGCTTGCAGGGCGGTTGTCAAAAAACAAAATGTTCGCTTTTACTCCATGGGCATAGAAAATACCGGTAGGCAAACGCAAAATGGTATGCAAGTCAGCAGTTTTCATTAATTGTTTACGGACTTCTTCACCTGCACCACCTTCAAACAATACATTATCGGGCAATACAACGGCTGCTTGTCCTGTAACTTTAAGCATGGTTTTAATATGCTGTAAAAAGTTAAGCTGTTTGTTTGATGTTGTTTCCCAAAAATCCTGACGGTTGTAGCTTATATCTTCTTTTTCAGCTTCCCCTTGTTCATTGGTAACAGTATAAGAACTCTTTTTGCCAAAGGGCGGATTGGTCAGCACGTAATCAAATCGGTTACCGTCATCAGATACCAATGCGTCATTGGGTGAAATGTAGCTATTGCCTTCTATTTCGCCAATGTTGTGCAGATACATGTTCATTAGGCATAAACGGCGGGTATTGGCAACAATTTCGTTGCCGTGAAACGTTTCATTTTTCAGAAATTCTTTTTCTTCCCGGTCTAACTCATGATTATTGGCAATCCAGTCGTACGAAGCCAAAAAGAAACCGCCTGTACCACATGCCGGGTCGGCAATGGTTTTCATGGGTTTTGGCTGAACGCATTTTACCATTGTTTTAATAAGCGAACGGGGCGTAAAATATTGTCCTGCACCCGATTTGGTGTCCTCGGCATTCTTTTCCAACAAGCCTTCATAAATCTTACCTTTTATGTCTGCACCCATCATTGACCATTGTTCCTGGTTTATCATGTTAATGACACGGGAAAGCTTGGCCGGGTCTTGTATTTTATTCTGACTTTTGGTGAAAATTTGCCCCAAAATGCCTTTTTCTGTGCTTAAGCTACGGAGCAACTGGTTATAAAATGCTTCCAGTTCAGCACCTCTTTTGCCTGAAAGCGTTTCCCAATCGCAGATTTCACCGTCTTTTGTTTCGTTTCCCTCCACATCTTTCAGGCGTGGAAATTTCAAACCTTTGTTATAAGGCGGTTTGTTTAATTCATCTGCCATTTTCAGGAAAAGCAGGTAGGTGATTTGCTCTAAATAATCGCCATAGCTAACGCCATCGTCTCTTAAAACGCCGGCGAGGTTCCATATTTTTGAAATGATTGCTGTGTCTGTCATATTAATTTTTTATTAAATTTCTAAAATCCATTATCTTAAACAAGATTTACTTGATTTTTTGATGAACATGATTATTAGGGATTAGTTTCTTATTATAAGCCCTTTTGAAATCAAGACTTGTTCCGCCAAAATTGATTAACAGGCCATCTGCAATTTCATAAGCCTCAAGATAATTAATGGCCTGCGCTTTATGTACATTTTCAAGTTTTTCAATTGCTTTTATTTCTACCATCAGGCAATTTTCAACAAAAAAATCAACCCGGCGTGTGCCAATTTTTTGTTCACGATAATAAATTGGCATTTCCTTTTCTCTTACATGCTCAATATTGCTATGATTTAACTCAATTGACAATGCTCTTTGATAAATCACTTCCTGAAAACCATTACCCAATGTATTATGTACAGTCATGGCACAGCCAATAACACGATGCATTAATTCATTTATTTGTTTTTCATTCCTGATCATGTCCATTATTTCATGTTTTTTGTCTTTTTCTTATCCTGTCTATCCTTTCATCTTTTTAAATCCTGTTCAGACTTTATTCTCTCCAACAACACACTCGCCGGCTCATAATCCGCTTCCTGTTTGCATTGCTCTATTTCTGCCTCGCTTAACAATTTGCCCTCAAAGGCTTTTTTCAGGATGCTTTGGCGCAGGGCTTCGGATTTTTCAAGGCCTTCGGTAATGTTTTGTTCTACTTTATCGCAAACGGAGAAGCGGGATTCGATTTCTTGGACGATTTGGTGTTGTTCGGAAATATGGGGTTTGCAAATATTGTACTTTTTAAAGACGGGAACATTAATGTTATCAACTGTAGTTCCATCCTTAGCACAATTTTGCCTAATATCTTTCTCGAAGGCCAACAAAAACCAATAAACGAAAGTAGTTAAAAAATCATTATTTGGCTGTATTGTTTGCATATCTTGATTAACGGTTAATCTTTTTCCAGCAATTGCAACAGGAAGTGTTCGCCTGATTATACCACTTCTAACTACTATAAGAATTGCTCCTTTCTCAATCCATTTTGCAGAGGACTTCTCAATGCTATTTTTTGTGATTTTATTTAATGTATCTGTTATTTCTTTTGTTTTCATATCTTTTGGTGAAACCCATAATACGTTTCCGTTTTCCCAGAATTTTTTTTCACTTTTTGAAGGTGTCCCTCCTCCTTTCCAGATACCAACGTCTTGTAGTTTCACCAACTCCCACCCTTCCGGCAACTCCTTCGCACCTTGCTTTTCATAGCTTACTGTTGGCTCGGCGGCTATGGACATAGTAGTGTTATCCTGAGACGGACGGCCGTCCGTCTTTACGACCTTTTCTCTCCACCCTTTCGTTAACTCCCCCTCAAATGCCTTTTTCAACACTGCCTGCCGGTACACTTTCAATTGCTCCTGTGCTTTTTTAAGGTCAGCAATGCCTTTGTCGAGCGAGGCAAAGAGGTTTTCGATTTTGGTTACGATGGCGCGTTGGATGGGGAGGGGGGCAAGTAAAAATTTCTTTTTAGAATAAGTTGAAATCCAATATCGTTTATGAGTGTCATTTCTTACCTTGTTAACCTGCATTGCATAAAAAGCAAATTTCATATTTACCAACTTACTTGTTGGCACTAAGTACATGTAAGGAAATAATATTTACAATATATTAAAAATTATTTATATCTT
>CAZJWE010000160.1:0-8086 GCA_964549265.1 uncultured Bacteroidales bacterium
ATCTCTTTCTAAAATGTATATTCATATAATTTGCCATAAGAAGTACAATAGTCCTATAATTTTAAGCGAAACAAAAAAAGAGCTATTTGCTTACATGGGATCAATAATTAAAGATAATGATTCAATACCAATATTGATAACTAATTTAACCTGCCCTTTCAGGGCGTATTTAGATTCTGGTGTTATTACCCGAGGCGTTGCCTTCGGGTTGAAATAATAAGGGCTTTCAGCCCATAAAATATATCATAACCACCCTAATTTTATCATGATCCCTGTTCATGCCAATCCACACACTCCTCAACTATATATCCGGGCAGGGCAGGGATTCCGGTTTTTTTTGCCGTTGTTTTATTTCAAAGTCCCATACAAAAGAAAGTTCATGAGCTCCACCGGCTACTATTTGTAATTGAGATATGGTGAAGTCAAAGCTATATCCAATATTTAAGCTGTTGATCTTATATCCGAGAAGAAATACAACTGCATCATGTCCGGGATTTCTTGCATCATTTACTTTTCCTTTTATCAGCGGGATTCCTCTATACCAAACTCCGATAACAATGGGAAATAGATGATAGTATGTGCCCACATCCAGTTGCTTGAATTTATGTTGTTGTTTATAATTGAAGGCAAAGGTCAGGCTTTCTTTGTAATATTTTAAAAGATTTCCTCTCAACCGCATTCTTACCCCCCCGAATAAAGAATATTTTAATACTTGGGTTAATTTCAGGTTTTCAGGATAATTTGATTTGTAAAACAGCAAATTGGGTTGTAAAAAATGGTCAACATTAAGCCCCAACCATAAATCATTATTATATGTCATGACAGATGTTGAAAAATCAAAATCCTGTTTATTATCATATGGTTTTATTATTACAGAATTAACATCTATATTGTTGATAGAACTTTGGTATATTTCTTCAAATGGAACAGCTTTATTATAATCAAATGAAGAATATAAATAAGCAAAACTTACTCCGGGCCTTACATGCCAGTTGTGAGAAACCTGAAAATCGTAAGAGTAATGAGCTGCCAAAATGTTGTTCGTCAAATCAAGGCTGCCTCCAACATCACGTAAATAATAGATTCCTGCACCACTCCTGATTTTTGGGAAATAGTGATCAAATGAAATATTATACGTTTCAAATGCTTGATTCACAACAGGCCATTGATTTCTGTAATTTAATGCAATCCTTGTTCCTGATTTGGAACTTCCCGCAAATGAAGATGCCAAATACAACGGATTGGCATAGAATTGGGAGAATTGCGGGTCTTGTGAGAATAAGTATGGGTCAAATAGTAAATTACAGAATATGAAGAATAAAAATATGTGTTTTTTAATTTTCAAAGCTCTTTATTTATTAGCCGGTTTGTACTATACAGAGTAAAGATATAATTAATATATATATTGAAAAAATTTTTTCTCATTAATGAATAATATTATTACATTATTAGAACATTTTAAATATAATAAAAAAAAATGGATTAAAAAAGATAAATGTCCTTATTTTAAAGGAATTTCATCTGTTTTTATGGTTTTACTGCATATTTAGTGGAAGCCATATCCTGAGTATTCAGTATTCAGAATTTAGAATCGCTTTATAATAGACTTCAATTAATTTACTCACTTCTTCAACCAAGGGAAGTAACTGACTGCTAACTCCATAATTTAGATCCTTTGACAACAATAGATAATATCTACTTTCTTCTAGTGCTGTGTCAAGTGTCTTTTGACGGTTGAAACATAGTTGGCAAAAGGCAATTTGCAGTTGGCAATAAGAATTATATGAAAATTATGCTTGCCAACTGATAGAAAGGTATTAATAAATACATAATTTTGACCGACAGTGTATCATTGACATAACAGTAGTGCCTTATTTTCTTTCTTTTTCCTTACGTGGACTATATATTTTTTTCGCTGTCTTAACCGGATGGGTGTCCGGCTGCGGAGTCTCATGTTCAAGCTTTCCCCAAAATGTTTGTGCTATATTTTTGAACAAGCGTAACGAAGTTAGTGGACATGATGGAACAAACACTAATTATCCTTTCCGATTAAAAGAGTGACATCCCCCATTTTCATAAAGGGTTGGCCGGTTGAAAATTTGCCTTCCACCCTCCATATGTAAACACCCTGGTCACACAACTTATTTTTATAATGGCCATCCCATCCTTCAGACAGGTCGTTTGTTTCGAATACAAGTTCGCCCCAACGGTTGAATATTTTTAAGTTATAGTCAATAACTCCTTTAAAAGCTGGCCTGAATACCGTGTTATCATCTATATCAATATTACTATAATCACCCCCTGTATTGCCTGCTATTGGCATAAAAACGTTTGGGAATTCAATAACCCCCTCGCCTCTTACTCTTACAGCATTTGTGTCAATGACGCTGTCATGGCAATTATGTTCTGTCCACCCGTGTAGTGTTATGGTATAATCTTTGTCAGGTGGAGGCCCGTACTCATGGTCCGGGCTTTTTTGTGTTGCTGTATCACCGTCACCCCATTCCCATAAATATTTAACAGCATAAGTGCTCAGATTATGTGTTGTTATCCTTGCTTCAGGAAGCATGACCGTATCAGGAGAAGAGGTGAATTCCATGATGGGTTTTCGGTATACCTGGATGGTGGTGAATTTTTTCCGTATACCACCATCTCCATATACTGTTAACTGAACATGATAATCGCCATGTTCATAATATGTATGAACAGGTTCTTCTTCTGTTGAAGTGCTGCCATCATCAAAAATCCATTCATAACCTAAATTACCGTATAGTGAATTGTTTGTAAAAGTTACTTCCAATGGCACACATCCGTCCCCGTCATAGGTGAAATCCGGAATAGGAACCGGCGGATTGATTACAGTAGTATCTATATATATATCATAGCAGTTATCATTGGATACTTCCAGTGTTATCACAAATGTTCCCCAGCCATCATACCGGTGTATACCGGGCTCTCTTTCTTCTGAATAAGTGCTGTCCCCAAAGTCCCATTGGTAATCCCAGAAACCGGCATTTGTTCCGTTTGTAATGGTTACTGTAGTGTCGGGGTAAAACTGGTATCTGGGGGAGACATTAAATGATGCAATGGGAGAGGGGTATACTGTTACATCAACGGTGGTATCGTCCCAGCAACCATAAGGTGAAATGGCTTTTAAATAGACCTCGTAGGTAGTGTCGGAAACAGAATTATTAAAAAAATGATGTTCAGGTTCGGGATAACTAGATGAGCGGCCATCTGAAAAATCCCATTGATATTCAGAAGCATTGATGGTATTGTTTTCAAATTGCACTGTTAAATAGCTGCATCCCTGCGTGTCAGGAGAAAAACTGGCAAATACTTCGGGGTATACCAGCAGGTTTCGTGAGATCGTATCGGAGCAATGGGCATTCAGAACCTCCAGGGTCAGGTTGAAATTCTTATTTGTTGAGTTTGAATCTTTGTTGATGTATGTATAAGGAACAGGACCTGTAGAAGTTAAGGTGTCAATATTGCCGTCATCAAAATGGTAAACATATTTGGAACCGGAGATAGAATTGTTGGTGATTTGAACATTCAGAGGTGAACACCCCTGGTATTTGTTTACTTCAAATTGAGCCCTGGGTTTATTATATACCGTGATCATTTTGGTTATTGAATCGTGGCAATGATCTGATGATGCTTTTAATTCAACAGGAAATTGTGTGTCAGTGGAACCATAATTATAATAAATATGTTCGGGGTTTTCATTTGACGAAGTGGCATTATCGCCAAATGTCCATAAATAGAATTGTGAATTTATGGATTGATTATTAAACTGCACAGGAAACGGATGACATCCGGCTGAATCCCGTTGATATTCTGCAGTCACTTTAGGATAAACAGCAATTGTGTCTTTGAAAATGGATGTGCATTCACTATTTTCAGCTTTCAGTTTTATCTCATATTGTTTATTGGTACTCAGTGAGTCATTTAAAAATGTATAGGTAAAAGGATCGCTATTTGTAGGTGCCCCGGCAATACTTGAATCATTGTCAATATACCATGTATATGTGTTGTTTGTGCCTCCTACAGATGAATTGATGAATTCATTATGGAAAGGCGGGCAATCAATGTATTTTTCTACAGAAAACAATGATTTTATGTATGGGTGCACGGTCAAAGTGGTATCATACGAATCACTGCAGGCATTGTTGTCCGACACCACAAATAAACTTACTGGGTATACACGGGAAGTATCGTCATTATTTTTTTCATATAAGTGTGTAATGTTCGTTTCCTGAATAGAAGTAGCTCCGTCACCAAAGTACCATGTGTAGACCTCTGCTCCGTGCGAGCGGTCAGAAAAAGTAAACTCAGCAGGATCGCATGATTCGTATTTGTCTATGTCGAAATCCGCAATGATGTCGTGGTAGACAGTGATTTGTTTTTCAAATGTGTCCACACAGTGTTTATTTTTGTTTTCAACAGTTAATCTTAATGTATAAACAGTATCATCAAAAAAGCTGGGATTTTCATAAATGTGCGGAGGAAGGTTAGTTGTACTGGTATAAGATGTATCGCCATCGCCATAATCCCACAGGAATTTGTTAATTGCTCCGGATGAGCTATTTACAACATTAATTGTGAAGGGATGGCATCCGAATGTAGTGTCAACAGAAAATTGAGCATTAACAAACGGATAAATGGGAATGTCAACTGCCTGGCTATCTTTGCAAAAGTGTTCTGAAATAACTGTGAGTTGGGCTGTATAGAAGGTAGTATCAGAAGAAGCATCTTTGTTGAGATACCGGTGTACCGGGCTGGTGTTGTTTGAGGATCCACCATCTCCGAATGACCAGTAGTAATTAAGCCCTGCACCGATGGATGAGTCGCTAAAATGAACGACTACAGAATCACATCCTTCCTGGGGGTCATTTCCAAAATTAGCAACGACCCGTGGATACACACTTAGTTGACGTGTGAGGGTATCTGTACACCCCTGGTCACTGCTTCCGATAAGCCGTATGGTGGTGGGGATGGCTGTGTCTGTGGTATTGTAATATGTGTGAGAGATAGATGTGAAATCAGCAAATGTAGTGTCATTGCCATCTCCAAAATCAAGCCAAAAAGTATCTACCCCTACTGAATTATTGTGGAATAGCATTTCAATGGGGGTGCATGCATGGACAGTGTCCATAGCAAAATTCACATTCATATAGGGATGTACTGTGATGTTTTGGTAACTGGTGTCTGCACAAAAGCGTTGAGTCTCGGCTATCAGCCTCACCTCATAGATGCTGTCTGCTTTCCCGATGTTTTGATAGGTATGTTCCGGATTGGTATCTGCTGAAGCCGCTCCGTCTCCGAATTCCCATTTAAACCGGTTGGTGTCTCCGCCATAAGAATTATTGGTGAATTCTACAGGGAATGGGGCACACCCCATGGTATCCGAGGCTTCAAAATCTGCATGTATTTCGGGGTATACAATGATTTGACGGGTGATTTCATCAGGACAAAATCCATTGTATGTAGTGACCAACCTGGGATAAAAAATTGTATCACGATTGGTTTGGTTTAAATAGGTTGTCATTGAAAGAGGTGGGGCATCTCCGACTGTATCAGTAAAGTCAAATATTCCGTCTCCATCCAGGTCCCATCTAAAATCGGTTGCTCCTATTGAAGTATTTTCAAAATCGACTTCAAGGGGTGAACACCCGTTGACTTTATCTATTGCAAAGTTGGCTTCTACTTTTGGGAATACGACTACTGTTACTTTGATGTTAGTATCGGAGAAACATTCACGATAAATTTTTGCAGTATATTCATGAATTCCTTCTGGAGGGGAAGCAGTGGGGGTTGCACTGTAGGGGTCGTCCAGGTGGTCATGGGGTGTCCATTCATATTGATATCCTCCTGAGGCTTTCAATGTACTGGTTTCTCCAAAGCAAAGGTATTGCAAATCTGAGTTTTCATCAAAGGTCTTACTGATAATTTCTGCACCACCTGTTGCAACAGCATAATCTGAAAAGTACCCGTAATTACATCCGCGATTGTGTTCTCCATTAATGATGCCAATGTGAAATAACGTGTCATTTGTGATGGTGGTAACTTCATCGGCAGGAACTCCACCGGCTCTATTATTGGCAAATAATTCATTGTTGTCTTTTAATGACCACCATCCGGAAATGGGATCCTGCTCAAACCAGCTGAATGGAATATGAAATGTAGACCCGTCTTCATAATGAAGGTCAAACCCATATTGTCCACCATCCCTTACCATGAGGTTCATGTAAAAGGGACGTGGCAGTGAACGGACAAAACTCACGGAATGTGAACCGGTGCATCCTTCAATGGTGGGTAATACAGCGCCTCCCATCTCACAGCTGAAACCGGCCATATGATATACATAGATGTCTTTGGATGCTTCCACATAGGTAGCATTTTTAAACAATGTGTCAGAATATGTTTCAAGGGCATCAATGGTGGTTTTATAAGTGCCGTCTATAAATATATCCGTACCATCTTCCACTGCTGTGATAAACATTAATTCGGCAAGACCACCAGGTGTTCCTACTTCTCCTTTCATCACCAGGTATTCTTTTCCAATGAGGTCAACCGGAATCATTTGGTCTCCATTTTGATCAGCACAGGATGCCCTGTGAATTGAATCATCACTCAAGGTAACTGCAATTTTCCCTCCGGAAACAACTTCAATTTTTGTGCCTGAAAGATGCTCGTGTCCAAGCGTACCTGTGGCCTTTAAACAATAAGTTTGCCCTTTGTCTAAGACGATATTGAATGGGGTTCCGGCTGGATGTCCTTCAGAATCTTGTGCCGGTGTAATTCTGATAACTGTATTGTCCTGTGTGGCAACAATGTGAATAGAATGATAAGGATCAGGATTATACCACCATGTATTATTTTCCCATATGGTTTGTGTTGGGACAACAAATTCTGTACCCAGCGCATTGTCTCCTTTCAAGGCAAATAAATCAGGATTATTTACTGTACCTACTTCATAATAAGCAGTGATGTCTCCTCCTTTTGATTCAATGTATATACCTTTATTGTTTATTGAATTGAAAGGGAAATTTTCAACATGGTCTACTTTCGATGTTAGTTCTTGTTTTACAGTACCACCAGCAGGAATATTTACAATTATAGTGTCAAAAGCAGGATTTGCAGGCTGGTGTATGCGTACCTCAACAGGATTACCGGTTGAAGTAAGCAATAAATAAATGGGCTCGCCTCCCAAGTAAGGAGGATTCGGGTCATGCCCGGACGTAATATCCGGTGCTACAAACCAGAACTTATTATCTGTTTGCGAATAGATAACACCACTGTAGGTGAATAAAACAGTAAATATTATATAGATTAATTTTTGTTTCATTTAGATTAGACGGATTCATATAATAACAAATATAATAATTTTTTTGTTGTGTTTCAAATTTTTTTTGTCCAAGTGCTTTAAAAAACTTTGTTTTGTGATTTTTATTACATTATTTTGTAACCACAAAAACACGAAAACACACTTTTTCTATGTTTTTCGGTCAGAGAAATTGGAAGATGAGGAAAACAGAGCATTTTAGTAAAACATTTTACTCATTTGGTTAGTTTAACCCGGAAATAAAAAATGGATTGCAGTAAGCCAAAAGATTTATTAATAGTTTTTTATGTTGATTCCTATCGTTTTACGGTGAATTTTTCGTGATAAGTGAGTAAATTAATTGAAGCCTTTTATGTAACTACTTTTGAAACCTTTTGTCTCAATTCTCAGAAGTGGTTGATAAATATAACACAAACTTTTTGGGGGAATCTTGTGCAAAGACAAATACAGCAGCAATGCTGCATAGTTGATGGTAAGATTTTGTGCAAGCAAAATTAATAGCCCAAAAGAGTTGAAAGTTGAAAGTTGAAAGTTGAAAGCGAAGTGCTGCATAAGCTCATGGGTGTGATTGTGCAAAAATAAATTGGCACACTCCCGGATGAAGTTGTTGAAAACCAGGTTTTGCCCCGGACCCTGAAGGGAGCCCTGGTTTCCAACAACTTCATCCTCCACAGCTCCTCACCCAATTAACTTAATTAGCACTTGTGCCTGATCCAAAAGATTGCTTCGGGCAAAGCC
>CAZJWE010000161.1:0-8031 GCA_964549265.1 uncultured Bacteroidales bacterium
TTTAGAAGGAGATGGAGAACATATCATAACAGGGCAGGTGACGATTGTGAGGTGACTCATTTTGGAGAAATATCTGGTTGGAATTAAGCGATTTAAGGAATTATAAAATAATAAAAAGGGTGGGGGAACTCACCCTTTTTTATTTGAAAAGAAATTTTATTGCGATATAATTTTTAATTGATGATATGAGTGTTTAGGAGTTAAAAATAGATAAAAATTCTTTTCTTACATATTGTGTAACTTCTTGTATATCAATTTTTATCCCCAATTCTTTTTCAATGGAAGTAACTGATTTATCTGTAAATCCGCATGGATTAATATAATCGAAATATTTTAAGTTCGTATTCACATTAAAAGCAAATCCATGCATGGTAATGCTTCTGCTTGCTCTAACTCCAATGGCACAGATTTTTCTTGCTTTGTCGGGTTGATGAGTGTCGAGCCATACTCCGGTTGCACCGGGCATTCGTTCTCCTTTTATGTTGTAGTGGTTTAAAACATGGATAATGACTTCTTCCAGGTTTTCAATGTATTTTCTAATAGACAAATTAAAATTCTCCAGGTCAATGATCGGATAACCAACGAGTTGGCCGGGCCCATGATACGTGATGTCACCCCCTCTGTTTATTTTGTAATATTGCGCTTTAATGTTTTTAAGGAATTCGTCATTAATCAACAGGTTATTTCTATCGCCGCTTTTTCCCAGGGTATAGACATGAGGATGTTCACATAAAATGAAATAATTGGGAGTAGGTTGGTTGTTTTTTTTATGATCGAGTATGCGGTTGAATAATTGTTCCTGATAATCCCAGCATTCTTTAAAATCAATCAATTCAATCTCTTCAAAAATAATTTTATTCGACATGATCATTATTTATCTAAGTGAATATGTTTTTCGGCATGATACGATGAACGAACTAAAGGAGCACTTTCAACAAATGAAAATCCTTTTTTTAATCCAATATTTTTATATTCTTCAAATTGTTCCGGTTCAACAAATCGTTGCACTTCAATATTTTTATCAGACGGTTGAAGGTATTGCCCGATGGTAAACACATTGCATCCTGCTTCCAGTGATTCATCCATTGTTTGATAGACCTCCTCGTCGGTTTCACCCAGCCCAACCATTATTCCTGTTTTACTTACAGGCCCGGATTCACTAATATATTTTAGTACACTGAGGCTTCTTTTGTATTGGGCTTTTGACCGTATTTGCGGAGTGAGCCGTTCAACCGTCTCCAGATTATGTGAAATGACTTCCGGGTTTTCTGCAATGATTTTTGAAATAAGATGTTCCTTCCCATCAAAATCAGGAATTAAAACCTCCATTGTAACACCCGGATTTTTTGATTTGACGGCCCGGATGGTTTCTGCCCAAAATCCCGCTCCGGCATCATCCAGGTCATCCCGGTCTACTGAGGTGATAACACAATGTTGTATGTTCATAAGCTGGATTGATTCGGCCAGTCGTCTGGGTTCATCCTGGTCGGGTGCTTCCGGCCTTCCGCTTTTTACCCCGCAATAGTTGCACGAACGGGTACAAATATCTCCGAGAATCATAAATGTTGCTGTTCCATTTCCCCAACATTCCCCTATATTCGGGCATGTTCCGCTTGTACAAATGGTATGCAAATGATGCTGATTGACTATGTTTTTAGTTTTGGAATATTTCTCCCCTTTTGGAAGTTTTACTTTCATCCACCGGGGCAATCTATTTTTTTTAGGCGTATTACAATGCATATAATTTGATTTAAAATGCAAGTTTAAAAGAAAAATTAATCATTTAAAAGTCTATTATAAAGAAAATATTTAACATAGTGATTTTGTTTTACATAAAAATTCAATATTTTTGCATCATCTTTTGGAGACACTTATGCGGACGTGGCGGAATTGGCAGACGCGCTAGACTTAGAATCTAGTGCCTTCACCGGCATGAGGGTTCGAGTCCCTCCGTCCGCACTTTTTAAGATTAACAGGAAAAAGGATAGGACCAATATACATATTTCCTTTTTAAAATTTAATAAAAAATTAACATAAAGGATTAAAAATAAAGCGAATGAACATTACAAAAGAAAACATTGACAATTTGAATGCTGTACTCAGAGTGAAAATCGAAAAGAATGATTATGAAGAGAGTGTTAAAAATGTATTGTCTAATTACCGAAAAAAAGCTCAAATAAACGGATTTAGACCTGGTAAGGTTCCATTCGGACTGATCAAAAAAATGTATGGAAATCAGGCAAGAGCCAATGAAGTCAATAAACTGGTTTCCGAATCTATTGCAAAATACCTGGATGAAGAAAACATTCACATCCTCGGAGAACCAATGATCAAAGAAGAAGAACAACCAACAATTGACTGGGAAAATGAAGAAGACTTTGAATTTGTTTTTGATTTGGGGCTGTCTCCTGATATCAATATTGATTTTAACAGCAAAATAAAAGTTCCTTATTACACGATAAAAGTAGATGATAAGCAAATTGATGAGTTTATCGAAGAATATGCCCGACGGTTTGGACAATTCATTGAAACAGATGAGATTAAAGGAGAAGAGATCATTAAAGGCGATATCCAGGAACTGAATGAAAATAAAGAACCTAAAGAAGAAGGCGTAAAAGCCGAAGATGTGACCATTGGAATGAATGTCATTAAAGATGATGACATCAAAGAGCTTATTAAAGGCACAAAAGCGAATGAGACACTACAGTTTAATTTAAAAAAGGCATATCCGAATGACACGGAAATAGGCTCGCTTTTGAACATCCCTAAAGAACAAGTTTCGGAATTATCTGACGAGTTTTCTTTTACAATCAAAGAGGTTAAAAGTTTTCAACCTTCTGAAATCAATCAGGAACTTTTCGACAAAGTATATGGAGAAGGCAATGTGAAATCCATTGAAGAATTCAGGGAAAAAGTAGCTGAGGACATCAAGCGGTTTAACCAACAGCAAAGCGAGTATAAAATGCAGATGGACATCAAAAATAAACTTCTTAAAAAAGCTGACATTGATCTGCCTTCCGAATTCCTTAAACGGTGGATATTGTCAACCAACAAAAACATTACCAAAGAAAAGATTGACGAAGATTTCTCAAAATATGAAGACGACCTCAAATGGCAGGTTGTAAAAAACAACATTGAACGTGAACACGATATTCAAGTCACCAAAGAAGAAATAGAAGAATTTGCCAAAAAATATGCATTAATGCAATTACAACAATATGGCATCTCCAATCTGCCTGACGAACAACTTCAGAATTTTGCCAATGAAATGCTGAGCAAAGAAGATGAACGCAAACGCATTATTGACAGCAAACGAGATGAAAAGATAATGGAGTTTTTGAAAGAAAAACTGACATTTGATGAAAAGAAAACATCAAAGGATGAATTCAATAAAATGTTAGAAAAACAACAATGATCATTGGTTTATTCCGTTTTTTAATTTAATTTTAAATTTTTTAAAACATTGATATGAAAAATATGGAAAACGATTTCAAAAACTATGCAACCAAACATATGGGCATAAACAGTATGGTGTACGATCAGTTTACCTCTGTTTATAACAATTATATTTCACCAACCATCATTGAAGAAAGACAATTGAACATTGCATCTATGGATGTTTTTTCACGTTTAATGATGGACAGAATCATCTTTTTGGGTGTGCCAATCAATGATTACGTGGCCAATATTGTACAAGCACAATTATTATACCTTGACTCTGCGGACCCCGGAAAAGACATTCAGCTTTACATCAATACCCCCGGTGGAGCTGTGCATTCAGGACTCGGCATTTATGATACCATGCAATGGATCAGAAGCGATGTTTCAACAATTTGTACAAGCATGGCTGCATCAATGGGTGCTGTATTACTTGCTGCGGGAACAAATAATAAACGTAGTGCACTTAAACATGCCAGGGTGATGATTCATCAACCCATTGGCGGCGCACAGGGCCAGGCTGCTGATATTGAGATTACAGCACGTGAAATTTTAAAGCTAAAAAAAGAGCTGTACGATATTTTAGCAAAACACAGCGGAAATCCTTATAAAAAAATAGAAAAAGATTCGGACAGGGATTATTGGATGACAGCCCAGGAGGCAAAAGAATATGGAATGATAGACAATCTTCTTGAGAAAAAAGAAAAACCCAAGGATGAAGAACTGTAAAAGCCAAATTGGTAAACAGGTTTGAAATAAATATCATAAATAAAACACTCAAATATGGAAAAATGCTCTTTTTGCGGGCGGTATAAAAAAGACACAAAACTACTCATTGCCGGGATGTCGGCACATATTTGCGATAAATGCGCCGAACAGGCACATGGCATTGTCCAGGAAGAAAATAAAAAATCATCAAAAGAATTTAGTTTAAATGATATTAATTTGCTGAAGCCTGTTGAGATCAAAGAATTTTTGGATCAATATGTGATTGGGCAAGACGATGCAAAAAAATATTTATCTGTTGCTGTGTATAATCATTATAAGCGGATAAAGTACGATACCAGACAACAAAATGAAGTGGAAATAGATAAATCCAATGTTATTTTGGTAGGTGAAACCGGTACAGGTAAAACGCTTCTGGCCCGTACCATTGCCCGGATGCTGAATGTACCTTTTACCATTGTTGATGCTACTATTCTTACTGAAGCCGGTTATGTAGGTGAAGACATTGAAAGCATTCTCAGCAGGTTGTTACAGGTAGCTAATTATAATGTTGAAGCAGCAGAAAAAGGCATTGTCTTTATTGATGAAATTGATAAGATATCCAGGAAAAGTGACAATCCTTCCATCACACGTGATGTGTCTGGCGAAGGAGTGCAGCAGGGATTGCTAAAACTGCTCGAAGGTTCGGATATCAATGTTCCGCCACAAGGTGGGCGTAAGCATCCCGACCAGAAAATGGTTAATATCAATACCAAAAATATATTATTCGTATGCGGTGGAGCATTTGACGGAATTGAAAAGAAAATATCGCAACGGTTGAATACCAACAGGGTAGGGTTCAATGCACAACAGGAAACCGAAAAGATAGACCGGGATAATTTGCTGCAATACATTGCCCCACAAGATTTGAAAGCTTTCGGACTGATTCCGGAGATCATCGGGCGACTGCCGGTCATAACACATTTAGATCAACTGGACAAAAATACATTGAGGAAAATCCTGGAAGAACCGAAAAATTCCATCATCAAACAATACAAAAAACTATTTGAAATAGAAGAAATTCAACTTCATTTTGATGACGAAGCATTGGATTACATTGTTGACAAATCCATAGAATACAAACTTGGGGCAAGGGGATTGCGCTCAATTTGTGAAGTCATTATGGCTGACCTGATGTTTGACATCCCATCTAAAAAAGATATTAAAGAAGTGTCCGTCTCAAAAGAATATGCTAAGTCAAAGATTGAAAAATTCAATCTGAATAAGTTGCAGGCGGCGTAAGTATATAATTATATGATAAAGTCCGGGAAAAAAATAAATCAGTTTTTTGATTTATCGAAAAAGAATTTCCAGGTTTACTTCGGAATTAGTATTATCGTTTTTTTATTTGCTCTCTTCTTCCAACCTTTTGAAGTTGAGCGGTTTGGGTTTGATAACAAACATTTATTTTATGCCGGATTTGGGTTGATTATTCTTTTTTTCCTGTTCCTGAATCAAATTATTTTTCATAATTTATTAATTCAACCTGATAGAGACGAGCCAAATGATTCTTTGCTATTCTCTATGTATTTTTTTAGCCTGACTGTGACCGCCAGCCTTGCATTTATTTTTTACATTCGGTATGTTGGACAAGGACACATTACTTTTAACATTGTGGGAAGAGTGATTTTCATTTGCATTAGCCTTCCTGTTACCATTCATCTAAATAGCAAGATTCGTAGGTATCAACATCGTTTAAAAGAACTTATGCAGGAAAACCATTCAATGCAACATAAGATCAGGCAGTTTTCAGAAAGTTATGCCAATAAATTTGTCGAGTTAACTTCAAGTGATACTGACAATTTTCGGGTACTGGTTTCCAAAATTGTATTTTTGAAATCAGCTGATAATTATATTGAAGTAGGTTACCTCGATAATGGTGAAGTTAAAAAAAAGATGATCAGAAACACATTAAAGAATGTTGAACAACAGCTCAGGGAATTCAATAATTTTATTCGTACACATCGAACCAGTATAGTAAACATTCAGTACATTGATAAACTTAACAAAAATTTCAACACCTATTGGTTAAGCTTAGATAAAACCAATGAATCCATTCCGGTATCACGTCAATATTTAATGGCTGTAAAGAGCCTGCTGTAAAGGCATAGGGGCGAATGTTATTCAGCCGGATTTTTTGGCATGCATCCTGGAAATTGACCTTTACCCCAAACATAATGCATTTAATCCCTTCTGTTTTTATTGTCTCTAATACTGTTCTATATTTGTATTAATTCAATAACCTAAAAACACGTATAGATATGAATGTATTAATGATATATCCACAATACCCGGATACATACTGGAGCTTTAAGCATGTATTAAAATTTATTTCTAAAAAAGCGGCTGTTCCACCTTTAGGGCTAATCACTGTGTCGGCAATGCTTCCAGATGACTGGCAAAAAAAGTTAATTGATTTAAACATAGAACCGCTTGAAAATAAAGACCTGCAATGGGCAGATTATGTTTTTTTAAGTGGTATGTATGTTCAGAAGGAATCAGTGAATGAAATTCTGGATCGATGTAAAAATTATCCGGTAAAAGTAATTGCCGGTGGCCCTTTATTCACACAAGACTATGAGAATTATCCACAAATAGACCACTTCATCATTAATGAGGCTGAAATAACCATGCCACGGTTTCTTTCAGATCTAAAAAACGGACAGGTTGAAAGGATTTACCAGACAGATGAATATGCAGATCTATCTCTGACACCTATCCCTGACTATCATTTACTGAACCGTAAAGCATATGCTTTTATGAACCTTCAAGTATCACGAGGATGCCCCTTTAATTGTGATTTTTGTGAAATCACAGCGTTATTGGGGCATAAGGTCAGGATGAAAAGTAAACAACAAATCCTGAATGAACTTGATACCTTGTATGATTTAAATTGGAAGGGGCCGGTTGCTATTGTAGACGATAATTTTATTGGAAATAAGAAAGTGGTAAAAAATAATTTACTCCCGGCTATAATAGAATGGATGAAAAAACATAAATATCCGTTTAAGTTTAATGCCCAAACATCAATAAACCTTGCTGACGACACACAATTATTAAACATGATGCGTGAAGCAGGTTTTATATCAACCTTTATCGGTATTGAAACGCCTGTAGAAGAATCGCTGCACAGCTGTCATAAAGTACAAAATGAAAACCGTGATTTATTGGAAAATGTCAAACAAATTCAAAATGCCGGATTACAAGTTTCCGGAGGGTTTATTGTTGGATTTGACAGTGATAATTCGTCGGTATTTCAACGTCAGGTTGATTTTATTCAAAAAAGTGGTATTGTATCGGCTATGGTGGGTCTCCTAAATGCTCCCAAAAACACACAATTATATAAACAAATGGAAGATGAAAACAGGTTAACAGTTGATGCAAGCGGCAACAACACAGATTTTACCATGAACTTTATCCCCAAAATGAATAATAAAGAACTGATAGAGGGATATAAACATATAATCACCAGTCTTTATAAAGAAAAACCTTATTATAAAAGAGCCAGGGAATATCTCCTCAATTATAAACCGGTTACATTTGGCAAAAACAAAGTTGATTTTGTACGTATAAAGGCCTTTGTGAAATCTGTTTTCGTCTTGGGAATAGCAAACAAGGGACGGCTTGAATATTGGAAGTTTATGCTGTGGACGCTATTCCAAAAACCAAATTTATTTATTGATGCCATTACCCTTGCAGTGTATGGTTATCATTACAGGACCATTTATGGATTAAGGAAGAAGCCAAGATGATAGCCAGGATCATGACAAAATAATTTGGTACTACCCTTATTTTAGTGGTTAAATATTTTTACAGGACCTAAAATAC
>CAZJWE010000162.1:0-7946 GCA_964549265.1 uncultured Bacteroidales bacterium
TAGGAGTTCCCATGGTAAGTTCATCATCCATTACGGGAGCATTGATTGAAAACAGATTGTTTGACCAGTCTATTGTCGGTCTTTTCCCGAAAGATGAAGCATATCTCTATTATTTATTAGCTTTTTTCAATTCCCCGACCTGTAACAAGCTGATTAGAACAATAAATTCTTCAACAAACAATTCTTCTAACTATATCAAAAAAATCCCATTTCTTGAACCTGAAAATCAAGTACTCGAAAAAATAAACGAAAGGATTAAAACAATTTTAGAAGCTTGTAAAACATCACAAGATTATGATTGTGAACTTGAAGAATTGAACAACAATGCCATAAAAGAAATTTATGGATTCTAATATTGAAAATCCCCTTGCTCAACAGCCACACACATTGCCAAGCCGCACAAGCCAATCGCAACAGCCAAAGCTTGACAATAAGTGTGTCTGAGCCAACGCATAGACAGAAAAGAAAAAGCACGATTGCCCAACAGCTTATCAAAGGTAATTGCCGGGTGATGAAGAAGTTGCTGGGCTCCGAGCTTTTTTGTAACTTTAGCAAAACTTGATAATGAAGAGCTTTGAAATCGGCAACTACCTTTATAAGCTGTCCGTTGTGCAAAATTGGAAGAAACATCCTGCTAACAATAAATGTAAATTGATATGAAAAGAATTTTATGGATAATTATGCTTGGAACAATGATTTGTTCTTCATATGCTCAAACTGATTTAAAAAGGATTACAAAAAAAGACAAAGAAAAATCAGTTAAAGAATCATATTATGTTTTAAAAAAGGACAGAAATGTAAGACAAGGTGATTACACAAGATTTGTAAATAATAAAAAGGTTGTTACAGGACAATATGTTGATAATAAAAAGTCTGGTATTTGGACATTTTACGATGCTAACAACTCTGTAGATTTAAAATATGATTATGACAATGATTCTGTTTTGTTTGTTGATATACAGAATGACACATCTGGTCTTGATAGACCAATGATTTATTTTGGTAGTATTTACGAGGCAAGATATATTGTAATGACAAATCTACGATATCCAATTGAAGCCTTAGACAATGGAAAATCAGGACGGATTCTGATTGATATTTTCGTTGATAAGAAAGGGGAGGTATATGATTATAAGGTTCAGGAGAGCGTTTATTTGCCATTGGATAATGAAGCACTTAGAGTTGTTAAAATGATTCCTCAAAGATGGTTACCTGCGATTAAAAATGGAGAACCGATTGCAGGAAAATATACATTTCCAGTTAATTTTGTATTGCAATGATAATAAGATAATAAATTAATTTTGCACAACCGAGTAGACGGATGACTCCGGGAACCCGGAGCCGGTGCACATCATCGGACTACATGTTTGAATTAATACTATCTAACCTTCAATTGGAACCAACATTCTAATTGGAGTATAAATATCTACATCAATTTCAGGTGCCTCTATCGAAACAATTAAACTATACCTGACAGTAGAATCATACTTTTCAAGTTTTTTTCTAGTTCGGTACCAACCTGAAACAGGGTATACAGCAATTTGATTCCTTGTGGCTAAATCTGCACCGGAGCCGATCCAAATATCACGGTGAATTGATCCTTTGTTTCGAAACTGTTCTTTAATTATCCAGCTTTCTCCAGAAAAACCACTTTCCCCTTCATCACGCGTATTTTTGTTCACTCTTTTGTGAAATGTTTCAATATCTTCATTCGGGGCAATAACATTGAAACGTAACCCATGAGATTGATAACTGAATTTATTACTATACATCCTACTTCCGGGATTTGGTTCGATAAAATAAGAAAGAGTAATATTCAATTTCACATCTATATCACCTAAATTTTCCTGAAGGACATCAACTGGCCATGGAAGTTCAAAATAATTGATATCGTTAAACTTGATATTGCCATCTTTTTTATAAGGTATTAAATTTTCTTCAGCAATTAATGTCAATGAATTTTTTGCACTGTAAAGGGCTTTTGTCAAATTTGGAACACCGTAACCAAAGGATCTCAATAGATTTCTTTTCTCTTCTTTATTAAACGATTCTATGTCTTGGGTACTTTTACCCCCCAACATGGTAGGTGTCCAATCAGCAGAGTGTATCATTAGTCCCCTAATTGTTTCCGGCCATAAATCAGGATATTCATTCTTTAGTTGAGCAGCAAAACGAGAAGCTAATGCTGTTGCTGCACTTGTATCTCCAAAGGTTTGTAATAATGTTGTGCGAAAATCTTTATGGGTCGTTAAAAGCTGTAATGTGTCTGGAACTACAATATCTCCTCTTTGGTTAATTAAATTTCCTCCTTCCATTACTATATCAGGCTTATTAGCCCAATCTTTTTCCCAAATTATCGAAGTAGAGTTAGACGGTGCCATTCCTCCTCGTTCTGCCAGCAAATTCGAATCCGGAAACTCTTCATAATCAATAAAATCCATTTCTGTATAGGCTCCAACGGTTATTGCATTAAATGCTTGAGCTGGGTCATGTACTGACTCTAAAATGTTTTTGTCGGGAAATTCTTCAGGCGTTTCAATAAAAACATTTCCGCCAGAAACAAAAAATAATTGTTTGTTTAAATTTTCATCTTCATTTCCATAAGTGATTTTGTCTAAAGAAGCAGACCATGAAGATGGACGGCCATAGTACGCCTGATCTTTATCAGTTACAGCCATGCAATATATTCGCGGACGAAATGGAGCGGAAACAATAGGTATGTTTGCTGCTATCAGAGTAACTGCTCCATATAGTTCAGGATCGTGAGGATCATGATTATTAAATAGTTTTACAGATTCTAATTGATGGAAGATTTGAATACTACTTGTTGAAGAGATAGCAGTAGTTAGGTCACCATATAGTGATAATCCTGCCATACCTGTTCCATGACCTCCCTGAATTCCACTGTTACTATCATGGGTGCCCCAATCATCTGGTTTGTAACTAAAAAGATTTTTATTTGGAATAAACTCACTTAATAGAGGATGCTGGTTCTGTACTCCAGAATCTAATATGCATATTGCTATACTATTCTCATGCATATTGTTTTCAATCCTTGATTGAAGCTCTTTAACAGCATCTTCTTTTTCTGTTATGCTTAGATTTTTGAAGAAGTCAGCCGTTTCTTTCGGTTTTCTTAATTCTGCAAGATTATCTAACAGGAAAAGTGATTCAGAAAGTTGCCGAGGAGAAGCTTTTACCAATTTAATGAAGTGTTCCGGGAAAATTAATACTTGGTCTGAAATTAGAGCATTAACTAATTCTAGCTGAGATTTGATTTTATTATATTCGGAAGATGGTTCTATTCCTTGCTTCTTTCTAAACCATACTTCCCACCAAACAACCTTATTTTCATCGGGAAAGGGATTTTCATCAGGTTCAGTCCAAAATGCTTTTAAAGTTGCAAGTTGAATAGTCTCTATATTGCTTATTAATCGGTTGTTTTTGGGTGTCTGTGTTTCTTTTCCTTTATATTTTGTGTTTTCCGTAATATATTCATTTACTTTCGTCAAGAAATGACTTATACCACCTTCGGTCAACATTACATTTACTCTATATCTGAAATCTTCTTCAGTACTTTCTTTTTTAATGTTGAGAAGTTTAAATTTTGATTTTTCATCATCACTATCAAGGCTGTCAAAAGCTGGTTCAAAATTGTAATCAGAAATAAATTCCACATAAATAGCATCATCACGTACAACTCCATCAGGAAGGTTAACTTCCTTTAAGGAATCAAATTGTTCTTTGATACGATTTAAATGTTCTTTTAATTTATTCCCATGAATCCTTCTATTTCTTGGTTTGACAGGAATTCTTGGAGGAGATTTTGGACTAACATATTCGTGAGAATGAGAAAAGCCTTCAATTTTTATATGTCGAAGTGGTTTTTGATCAGCCATTTAGGATTATTGTTTTCGCTTTTTAAGAGAAGTCATAAGCGACGATACAGGAATTTTACTTTTCCCCATTATTATCATTTCCTTTATAGATTCTTCGCAAGCTGTAACAATCTCGGAGTAGCTTAATCCAATCGCTTCTTTTGCAATTTTGTCAAAAGAAGTTTTTGTTGATAATGGAAATCCTGATAATCTTTTTTTCAAGACCACTTTGATTTCATCACTTTTTGGTAATGGGTATCTGATTATATCGTCAAATCTCCTGTACAATGCTTTGTCTAATGATTCAGGCAGGTTAGTTGCTGCAATTAAGATACTATTCGATTGATCTTTTTCAATATTGATCAGAAAGCTATTTAAAACTCTTTTTATTTCTCCTACATCTTGTCCTTGATCACGTTGTGCTCCAATTGAATCAAATTCGTCAAATAAATAAACACCTCTATGATTTTCCATTGCTTCAAATATTATTCTTAACTTGGCAATAGATTCTCCCATGAATTTTGAAATTAAACCATCTAATCGGATTATAAATACCATAAGACCAAGTTCACCTGCTAAAGCTTGTGCAGTCATAGTTTTTCCACATCCAGGGGGCCCCAACAATAGTAATTTTCTTTTTGGTGATAAATTATGGTGTCGAAGAAGATCTATTTTTCGTTGTTCTTGTATTATTTTATCTAAGGATAATTTAACTTGTTTGTCCAAAACCATATCATTGAGTTTAATTTTTGGCTGAAACACTTCAATGAGCTCGTTTAATTCTCTTTTTGGTTTTGAAATGGATATTGTTTTGCCATATTCTATAAATGATTCAGAACGGCCTTTCTTGGCTTTTTCAATTAGTTTTTTTAGTTCCTGCGCAAAGGTAGTATGTCCTTTTCTTGCCTCAGATGCAGCAATTTGCATAGCAGTTGCAAAGAATCGGGATTCGTCTCCATCCCCAAACGATTTAATTAAGCTCTTTATTTGTTCTGCTGCTGCCATTTTTTTAGAGTTACTTTATTTAGAAGTATATTCTATATTCTTTGCTTGTCATATTACAATCATTTATACAAATATATAAAAACTATGGTTAAATGGGATGATATATAGGAAGGATAATAATATTTTGATAATTACTGTCCGCTTTTTGGAAGAATATGCATAAAAAGCCGGGAGACCCTCCCGCATGAGCGACAGACAATAAATGACGGCTTATTTACTTAAAAAATTTTGTAGTTACTTAAATTTTTTGTAGTTTTATAAAAAACATACGGATTAATTTTAAAGTTATTTTATATGATATATTAATTATATACGAACGTTGATGGAATAATTAGATATAAAGGCTATAGAAAATTTAAATGGCATATTACAATTTGCAGTTCTTGTGATAAACAAAAATTTAAAATACAGTTTAAAAGTGGAATATTGATAACCAAAAATTTTACAAAATGGAAAATGAAAAATTATTAAAAGAATTAAATAAGATTACTTCTGAGCTTGAAAATACATTATTAAATTATGGAAAAGTGAGAGCAGTTAATTCTTTTAAACCAAATGAAGATAACCATAAATTAAAAGAATTACACGGAAAAATTATGCATTTAGAAGCTAAAAAGAAATATATAGAGGCGAAGCTATAAGAACATCAAATCCCAGACACTTCGTGGCGATATGATCAAGTTAATCACTTAAATTTTATTTGTCAATTTTCTCATGGGGATAATGAGGTTCTACGATATCTAATTCTATAAAAGGAGTTAAATATTTTTCAATAGTGTTAAAATTTGTTGATATATTTTTTAATTTTTCAATAAGATCAGTATTAAAATGCTTCTCATATTTGTTTAAAATATATTGGGCTTTTTCTTTATTTGTAAATTCATTTTGTAAAATTTGCAGTAATTGATCATTTTTTTTACTCCATAAATTATTTTTTGTTTTTTCAATTTCGTTATTGATTTTAGTGAATTTTTCAATTTCGTTTGAATTCAAAGAAGATGATTCCTCATCTTCTGATTTTATTGTGTCTTCATCAGGAGATAATATTTTTTTCTTTTCTTCATCAAATTCTACTTTAGAAATAATATCTTTTTCTAATAATAATCCAAGCTTCTCAAGTTGTATATATTTGTCCGTGTTTTGGCATGCTATTTCAGTTTTAGTTTCATATGCATCTGATGATGATTTATTTTTTTTCTTTTCAGATTCACCAGCAACTAATAAAAATAATAAAGCCAAAAAAGGAGAAAAGATAATTGCTAAAAAAAAATAACCTATTGCATTTCTGCCTTTTTTCTTAGCCAAAGAAGATATTAAAATACATAATAATAAATAAAAAGGAAATAATATTATAAATTCCATAATTATAAGCTTTAGTTTCTTGTTTAATTTGAATTATATGCATCATAAATATTCCAGACCCATAAAATTAAAGGAATAATAAAAGTCCACCACAGAAAAATACCAATAAAACCACCTAATATCCAAATAATTACAGCTTTCATAACATGACCTTTAATTAGTTGGCCAACACCTGGGATAAAAAAAGAAATTAAAGCAGGGACACCATGTTTTTGATTACTCTCGGGTTTCTTTTGAGAATCAAAAATGGTTTCGTTAGTTTTTTCTGAATTCTTCATATAAGTGTTATTATAATATTTATATCACTTAAAATGCTAAAACTAAAATTGAATGAAATGATATTAAACGAATAATTAGTGGCGTCCTTGCCAAGGATAAAAAGAGGTTGCTATGACTGTGTCATGAAAAAAAGTTTTATTCAATAGTGTCATTACTCATTTTTTGCATTATTTTCCATTTGTCTAATAAATTTATCTCCTCCACATTAGCCTTAAATTCATAACCTATAGGATCTTCAGCATATAATTTAACTTCAAAAATTAGATATTCAGGTGTATAATCAAGATATATAATTTCTAAAGGTTTCGATTTTAGCCTGAATTTTATAGTTTCTCCGGGTTTCCATGGTGATGATTTTGAAACTTTTTTAGACAATCCAGTATACCTTTCCGTTTTTTCTCCAATCGTCTTTTCTTTAAAAATTAACATTATTTTTCCTTCTAAATCAGCATCAGTTAGAGATTTATCAGTATTATTTTTTATTTCACCCATTAAGTCATATTTAATTCCAAAATCATACTTTTCTGAAAATATGTTGTATTCCTTTTCTATAATCAAAGTGTCTAATACGATATTTTCTAATGTAAATTCTCCCGGATTTGTTTTTTTAGACAAACCATATTTTCTCGAAAGGTATTCATTAGCATTTACATATTTAACTATTTCTTCTTTTAGGTTTGCCTCCCATCTATAACCACTACCTTCTTCGTCAACAAAAGCAACAATATATATATGTTTTTTTCCTGTATTTCTCGCTTCCCAAAAATATTTACGATTCGGATCACTTTCAGCTATCCGGTTTGCAAATTCTAAATTTGATAATTCACTTTTACTAGATTGATTTTTTGACCATAAGATTGAACTTGTATATTGATTGGTCTTAACTAAAGCAATTGCACTGTCCTTAACTATTTTATTTTTTTTTGCTAAATTTAATATTTCTTTATAAGTAATTTCTTGTTTGTTAAACTGTTCTATGTCACCATAAAGTATCTTGTCATGAAGATATTTAGCAATTAGAATAAGTTCAGTACTATCTACAGCATCATTTTCTTTAAATTCTTTAAAATCTTGAGTAATATTGTTTTTGTTAAATTGTCTGTCCAATGGACTGCTACATGAAACAGTTAGGAATGTCAAAATAATAATAATATACTTGTTTTTCATTTTACATAGTTATAAATTTTTAAATTTACCTTCAAACATGTTGAAATATCATGTTTAAGGCTATAGATATCTTAGTTAAAAATAACTCAAATAATTTTAATTAAATTATCTATTTATTAAATGTCAAGTTTCACAAGGTTGTTTAAGAAAATTTGTATTATTATTAGGCAATAATAAGATTTTATTTTTAAACAGCAATGGATTATCTTTAAAAATTTCCGGTTTTAGTTCAAACCATTTCTCAACAGCCTGATA
>CAZJWE010000163.1:0-6433 GCA_964549265.1 uncultured Bacteroidales bacterium
TTAACATACCCGGTGTCTCGGGAGTCAAATGATATGGTGCTATATGAGGCGCCCCAAACATTCAGGTCATAAGTATCAAAGCCATCGGTGGTGGTGTAAATCCTGCCCGGGCCAACGACCACACCCTCCCTGCTGTTATACATGTGAATGGCATTGCCATCACTGTAAAAATTCATGTATTCTGCTGTTGCACCGCCATCATATGTTTTGTATATACCATAGCTGGACACAAAATACCCTGTATCGGCATCTATAAAACTTATATCCCATATTCCTTCCAGATTATGCGATGTAGAATATTGTACCTGCCAGGATTCGCCCCGGTCTGTGGTGATCATTAAATCGCCTGTAATGGTGCCGGCATACGCCAGGGTATCATTGATCTTTTGTACATCATAAAAATAGCCATAATTTTCTCCATCCCCCCGGGCATCATACCCGGTTGTCCAGTTCTGGGCCCCGTCATAGGTTTTTGCAAAATATCCATTTGCGCCATATACCATCACGGTATCGGTTGACCACATCAAAATACATCTAAAAAAATCATCAAAATCATCTTTTAATTCTGACCAGGTATTCCCACCATCTGTTGTTTTCCATATAGTACCTGAAGGATTAATGAGTTGACGGCCTCCACAAATATATCCCGTGGTATTGATAAATTTCATCTCAGCAAGGCCATATTTAAGACCCCAGGCATCCAGACGATCTGGTGTTGAAATTAAATTCCATGTACTACTACCATCTACCGTAGTAAATACATTAAACTCTGACAATAATATCCCTGTATCCCTGTTTATAAAATGCATATCATTTAAAGGTACATCTGCTGTATCCACCAATTGGTCATACGAGACGGGATCGCCTTTGATCTGTTGTGGCCCCATGTTCATTCTTAATACATCTCCTTCCAAAGTCATGATGAAGCCGGTATCAGGGCTAAAGAAATATACCTGGTTGAAGCTGGTTTTTGAGAAGCCTTGGGGGGTGAGGTTGGCCCATTGTTGGGCGTGGAGGGAATATGTGAGAAATAAAAATAAGAAAATGCTAAATATATTGGCGCCCTGTGGGCGGAGTGATTGCCACGAAAACACTAAAGCACGAAAATTTTTGATGCTCTGCGAGCGATGAGATAGCCACGAAAGCTCTAAAACACGAAAAAGATTTTTGCTCTGCGAGCAGAGAGATCGCCACCAAAGCACTAAAGCACGAAATGATTTAATGCCCTGCGGGCGATTTAGCCACAAAAACACAAAAGCACGAAAGATTTTATTCACATTGACAGAGATTCTTATATCTTTTTTGTGTTTTTGTGTCTTTGTGGCTATTTCTGCATGCTCAACCCTAACAGGGTATAAACTTTTTTCTGGCGTTTGATGTGATATGGTTGTTTCTTCCATTTTTCGTTTGTTTGTGGTTATTTTCAACCCTGTCAGGGTATTTTGGTGTTTTTGTGTTTTGGTGGCCATATTCTTTTGTGTTTTTAAAATTTTTTAGTGTTTTAGTGTTTTCGTGGCTATCTTCTTCCGTGGTTTATTCTTTCAATTTTTACTGTCTTCACTCGCCCATCCGTTGTAATGACTTTCAATATATACATTCCGGCCGGCAGTTCCGATGTTTCGAGGGATGTTTCCGTGGCATTGACCCGGTGTTTAGAGGTGGCAATGCTGCCGGAAGTATTGATGAGCAGGGCCTGCTGTATTGGAGTAGAACTCACTATGTTGAGGCGGGAGTTGACCGGGTTGGGGTAGATATGAATATCCTTTCCGGTGGAGAACCACTCTCCGGATGATGTCAGATTCCTGAATTCCACATCATGGTAATGGAATGCATAATTGTATTCCACTTTTGTATGGATGCTGTCTGTTGTGCAGGTGATGGGAATGCGCAGAATGGGGCCATCGGGCACAGGTGTGTAGAGAGAGCGGATCCAGTTGAGGAAGAATATCCGGTTGGTATCTGTGAAATTATAATCAAAGATCCAGGTGCCGCCGGTGAGTTCTTCGGGGGTGCCGAGTTCCACGGTTTTGGTTGAATCGTAATGCATCTCCCACAGGGTAAAGTATTTCATGTCGCCTGTTTTTTCTACCCACAGGTACCCGCCTTCTATGTACATGTCTATGGAATAATTTCCGGCTGTGCCGGATTTGAGGTTGGTGCTGTCGCAATAGCACTTGGCCAGCTCGGTAGAGGGGTAGCGTGCAATGTCTATGACATCGGAAGCGGTATGTTCGCCGCAGGGTTCTGTGACGTCGCCTGCCAGGTGTATGTAGGGCGGGGCATAGTCTTTGACAGCCGGGTCGGTGCCAAACACATAATCATATAAATAGGTGGCATCATATATGTCTACTCCGGGTTTGCGGTCTACATCGCCAAATACAAAATCGTAATTGATCACGCGGAAGGTGTCTGTTGCCTGGCATCCGTGGCTTTCGGTGACGGTGAGCATATACAGTCCGGTATCGCTTACGGATATGGACTGTTGCGTGGAGTCTGTCGCCCATGTTTCGTGATGCCACAGGTAGGTGGTAAAGCCCGGGCCGGCATCAAGGGTGACAGGCGCGGTGGTGTAGCAATAGGCTGTGAAGGTGGTGTCATCATGTGCAGTTATTTCAGGCAGATCATAAAACTGCACGTGTGCGGTGTCTGTGACAGTACACCCGTTGTTGTATCCTACGGTGACAGTGAATGTATCTTGTTGGGTTACGGTGATGGTTTGCGTTCCGTCGCCGGTAGACCAGGCATACGTGTCGAACTCGCCCGGGTTAAGTGTAATAGAATCGCCTTTACACAGGAAGGTGTCGGTAAGGACAGGCACGGGAGATTCAAGCACATCCAATGTAAGGAAGCTGGTATCGCCCTGTGGGCAGGCATTGTTCAGCCCAATGACAAAGAGCTTTGCCGGGCCGGTGTGGGCATGGGTAAAAGTGAATTGTGCCGTGGTATCGGTATAGGATACATTGGCTGCATTGGACGGGATCATGCCCCACTCGTAGCCTGCAGCTCGTTCTACGCTGTTGATCAGAAATTCGTAGGCAGTACCCTGGCATACAGAAGCCGGCCCTGCGGGGGTTCCTGGCAATGATACCGGGGTGATGTTGAGCGTCACATGATCGCGGTCTGCCGTGGCACGTGCCATGCATCCTTCGTCGCATCCTTCGATGTAGCGCATGAGGTTGGCACTGAAGCCTATGGTTGTTTGCTCAGGCGGACATCCGGTGATATCGGCCACGTCAAAGGTAAAATCAAGGGTGTCATTGGCAGCCATGTATTGGGCCGAAGGCAGCACCCAGGTAAGGAGCGTCCCTTCGCCGTCCGGTTCTTCCGAAGGCTCCACCCCGGGGATGGTGGTGGTGCCGGGGATGTATGCTACTGCGGGCGGCAGATGCGCTTCAATGAACACGCTGTCTACATGCTTGCCGGCGATGTTGGTGACCTGCACATGCAATGATGTGGTGTCGTGCCGGTCAGCAAAATCAGCGCCTGTGGCAGAAATGTAGATGGAATCTAAGTCCGGAAATCCATTAATAGGAAGGTTATATTGAAACTGATACATGATGGTGTCCCCACAATTTGTAGTTCCTTTAACATCTAATTTTAAAGGTTCTTCTCCCAAATTCAATTTTCCTGTTTCCGGGCACTGTGCTTCCACCCCCAGGCGCAATTGAATGGTATCGCCGCCGCCTTTGAAGCCATCAGTAAAGCCTCGTCCTTTTTTAATAGCATAGGATAATAATGAATTATGAGCGGTATCTTTTCCGGCAGAATAAAAAACTAATTTTTCAACCGATAATCCCATACTATCATATAATGTTCCACTTTCCCCATCATACTCCCAGTACACCACCGAATCGGTGAGGATGACATCTTTGGAGGGGAGGGTAATCCAGAAGCCCATGTTGTACATGTGGCCGAGGGCTGTGGAGTTGATGTCTACATTGTAGCCTATTTCCTGGCAGGCATCGTAGAGTGAGTCGGGGTGTTGGGGATGTGCCTGGGCCTGCATGTTGGCGGCTTTGTTGGTGAGGGTGAAATAGTCTGAGAATGATTGGCAGGCATTGGCATTTTGGGCGGTTACGGGAGCACAGCTCCAGCCGCCGTCAACAAACAGGGTGTCTACATTGTTGAGGCCGCAGTTGCGGTAGTCGGCTGTGATATGTATGGTAAAGCTGTTGCTGTTTTTCTGTAACCTGCCGAGGTTGATCATTTGTTTCCCGCCGGCACGGAAAAGCTCGCTTGTCATGTCTACACTGTCTACCAGGATTTTCCGGATGTGGATGTCTGAAATATTATGCGGGCTTTTGTTGAGTGCGAGCCAGCAGTTGGGGGCATCTCTTGTGGTACTAAGGTTATATAAATAGGCTGTCCATGTAACACGGCGGGTATATCCGGGTTGGTTGGTTTCGGTGTTAAAACTGAGGACGGGATTTCTATGAGTGTATCCACTTGAAAAATCTCTGTCTGTTGTATTGGTATTGGGAACAGGATTGCTATAATCATATTCCGTTTCCGTATATGATGCTTTTATCCCCACATGTCCATCTAAATCACAAAGGGTTTCATATTTAAAATGAACTGAAAAACTGGTGTTTTCTTCCATCAAAGGAAATTCGGTATTCAATTCCATATAGCCATTATTAACATGAATAGGTACTTCTTTGGCCATCTGATTTTCAAGACTATTATAATATCGGCCATCATAAAATATTATTTCGGCATTTTCTTCTGTTTTTACATGATATCCTGATGGAATTTTTATTCTTAACGGAGACACTATATGTGCGATGCTTCTAAATTCATTTTCAAAATCAACGCTCGAAAAACAAAGGAAAATCATTTTTCCTGTAGCATTGCACTTATAATCTGATATATTATACACTGGGTATAATTCTTCAGGCTTGTAAATATGCAAATAATCCCCGAAATGGTCTGTTGCCACATCATTGTTTGCATTGAATTCCATGTTAAACATGCCCCTGAAATACGACAGGTGTAAATAATCGTCTGTTGCATCTTCTCGAATTGTCATGACAGCGGTTAATTTAATTTCTCCTGCCGGTACATTGCCGGGCGTTAATTCAAAATCCATGACATAATTGTCCCCATCTGTGTATTCATTGATATTGGTTACATTGTGAGGTGTTCCATCGAGGATGATCTCAGCAGAGCTGACATCAAACAGCTTGTTGGTGTCGCCGTAAAACACACGTGCAATAATTTTATCCGGGGAGCATTCGGATTTATACACGGTAGAGACAAGGCTTACGGTAATCTCATCGGTGACCAGGGCTGTATTTAATTTGGGGTTGTCGTCTTTTGTCACTTTTGGGGCTGTGGCCAAATCGCTTTCATACCATACAATTCCACTATGAGCACCTTTTTTATACCCCAGGGTGGTTCGTTCTACATTAAAATCGGGAAACTTGTCCATCGAAAAACAGGCATTGCCGGTGCTGTCGATTCCTCCACCACCACCGGTTGTATCGCATGGGACAGTGTGGGCCACGGTACCAAAATCTACAGAATCCATTTTATAAAAATCAGGGCAGGCATTGCATTGCAGAAAAAACTCCCAAGTAATGTTTTTTGTTCCACTTGCTGCTCCACACGCATAATCGAGATATAAAGAGACGTCAGAATTGAGGCTGACATCATGAATCATGACACCATTGGCGAGTATTGAATAATTTGCCGGGGAATCATTGAATAATACTGTTGAGTCGGGGTTGAGAGAGGCCCCGGAAGGAAATGTTGCCCGAATATGATACGTGACAGAGTCGCAGGAAAGAAAATTAAAACTCTTCCCATTCTTACGCTTAGTGCTGTATTTCATAATGGCAGGTTCACCGTATATCAAATCGTAAGACCCGTCTACGGATGTTGTTACTTCGGGGAAATGGTCTCTATAATTACGGTAGCGCAGATAATTTTTCCCTTTTATATCCTTATAATATAAGCGCATCTTAATATTTAGATAAGGGGTTTTTAATTCATACACAGTCGGATAAGTATAAACAATATACATATCAAAGTGTTTGCCGGGAGGCAAATCATTGTATATCCCGTCGCCGTCTAAATCATCCAACCCTGATCCATCTCCATCTGGATCCCCGTCATAACCTATGGAATCAATATTAATTGTATTATCATTTATATAGTGGAAAGGTATCGGGTGAGTATTGTTTAAAGAAATACTATTTATTTCAAAAGGTTTAAAGTCGTATATTTTATACCATAGATCCAGTGCGCTGTTAATAACAGCCGTATCATTATTTTCTATTCGAATTTTGTATTGGCCTTGTCTGTTACACAACATTGCTTTTTGTATTGTATATTTTCTATGGCTTAAATTGGCAAATGCTTCTTCCTGGTGCAGGTACAGGGTTCCGGTGGCATTGCCATAGCCTTTGTTGCAGGCCGAGTCATTGGCATA
>CAZJWE010000163.1:6443-7923 GCA_964549265.1 uncultured Bacteroidales bacterium
ATTCGGCAATATATTCGGTGGTATGGGTAACGGTGTTTTTCACCACCTTAAAGGTTTCTTTGATGATGAATTGTTCGCCACCATTGAAGCTGTTGCCCAGGTTGATCTGAGATAATTCGGCCGGGGTGATCCAGGTGGTGTATTTGCCCTCTTCTTTGGCCGGGAACGGGAGGGTGTATTTTTGAGTGGTATCGGCAGCATTGGCTATTACGAGGCGTTGTAGTTCAAGGATGGTGGAGTCGTGGTAATGAAGAAGGATTTTAATGCTGTCGGTGGTGCCGGAACCATTGCCGTTTTTTATGGGTATCTCGCGGGTGTAGGTTTGCTGCCACACCACATCCATGCCCGATTCGCTGCCCTCGGGAGTGTATACAAGCAGGTCGGCATATTTTACATTGTACGAGTTTGTTTCTTCTGTTTTGGATTCGGCGCTTCCCTGTACTGTATAATCCGCAATTATGTTATTGGTGAAGATGACAGGGGTGCCTGCATCATGTTCGTCAGGAATAGCACCACAATGGGCACTGGCATCATAGGAGATTGAGAGGGTGTCGCCAACCGGAATGGGGATGCTAATGTTTATAACTTCGGATGACAACGAGATGTTTCCTGAAGAAACGGGCTGGCTATTGATGGAAGCTGCAAGGGTGTTTTCCTGAATATAAATGCCATCGGGTTGGCCTATAGTGATGGCCATGTTTTCGGCCGGGCCAACGGTATCATTGATGAATTGGATGGAAAACGTGCCGGCATTGTATCCGATATGAATGACGGAAGCGGGTACTTTCGTGGTCAGCGTTGCTTCTGCTGATGCATTGGCCATAAATGCGAAGGCAGTGATAATGAAAAGCAGGGCCTGTTTTATTAGTGAATGATTTATGTATTTGTTTTTTAGGCCACAAAAGCACTAAAACATAAAAAATATTTTGGCGTTTTCGCAGCTGTTTTATTTTTATATATGTTCATTTTTACTCTAAACTATTAAGAAGAGGTGTCTCTTAATACTACTAATCACAATGGGAGGGCAACACATCTATGTCATTTTTGTACAATCTTCCAGTTCTTCGTTTTCCTGCGTTCTCCCTTATTCAACACCTTTTACAATTCACTCATTTATCAGCGCTTACATAATTACTGTTCGTCTTATGCCTGATTACTGTTTGCTTCTCAAAAATCGAATCAAATATAAGTAATTATTATTTAATAAACCAAATATTTTTGTTAAAAAAACGTTATTTCTATGTTATTTTTTTGTAAGTTTATGACTGGCGCTCTGTGGGCGGAATGTTCGCCACTAAAACACTAAAGCACGAAAGTTTTTGGCGCCCTGCGGGCGATGAAATAGCCACGAAAGCACTAAAACACGAAAAGGTTTTAAAGATAGGTTCTACCACGAATTTAATGGTAACTTGCAATTTGTTTATATATAGTTGAACCGAGCCATGACATTTTTTTTGACACACACGAGCATGATTATTAA
>CAZJWE010000164.1:0-7907 GCA_964549265.1 uncultured Bacteroidales bacterium
TCTTTTGGGCTCCGAATTTGGTTTATACAAAATCCTACCATCAACTATGTTGCGTCGCTGCTTTGTTTGTCTTTACATGGTTTTTTAACTTTTTTTTAGAAAAAATGTTTGTGCTATATTTTTGTCATGGGTATGTGATGTTGTGTTTAGTTGTTGGGCTAATCATGCAGCACCGACAGTTTTGAATTTAAAATTTGAGATTTATTTGGGATTTTGTTTTTATGAACTTTATATTTTCTCTGGTGATTCCTCAAAACACAATGTATTTTAGTTTATCAATCATGGTTTAGAATAGAGCCTCAAAATTTAATTAATAGAAGTCCCCTTAATTGATCGTCACTTAGCATGCAGCAAACATATGCACAACAACATGTTGTTTGTAGCCTATTCAATCTTTCCTAAAGCTATGGCTGATAAGGTATTGTTTTGAATTCCTGCCATCGGGCTAATTGCCCGTTAGCCGCCTATCCGGTTATCTTTCTGGCGGGTCTTTCATATATTTTTTTCTAATCCTTTCTAAATCATCCTCACGTTTCTGAGGATTTTTCTTGTATTCTTCATGTAATTTATTCCTTATATCTCGCATCATTTTTACTGCATCGAATGTTTTTTCTTTATTCTTCATAGTTTTCTGGTTTTAATATTTCTCTTGGAGTACGAATTTCAATTATTGAATATCCATTTTTTAAGTTTATTCCATTATAATTTTTTATGCGTTCTAAATTTACGATATGTTTAAAATTCCAACTTGCCAATGCATGAACCATTTCTACAGTGGCATTTGCTATATGAATCGCATCTTCATAATATTTTTCAGTTATTGCCCGTTCCTTAATGTATAATTCAGCTAAATTTTTAGTTTCACTTTTAGTTAAAACGTATTCCATATGGTTTTTAGGTATTTCATTTAGCTTGTTTTTTACTTTTTCCGGTGCAAGCTCTAATTCTCTGTAAGTAACGTCCGATATAACTGCTATTTTAATTCCCTGTTTAAATTCTTCAATAAGATCATTGGACCACTGTTCAAATTCTTCATCAAAACATCCACCAATTACAGAGGTATCAATATATATTCGTCTTTTTATTGTCATTTAATTGATTTTTATTTCAAAATTAACAATTTTTTCTGAATTCTGAAAATTGAACTTATTGCTCACTTGCAGCTTAATATGTCTACAACAACATGTTGTTTGTAGGCTATTTAATCTTCCCTAAAGCTATGGCTGATAGGGTGTTAATTCTTGTAACTTGATTTATAGCTATTCCAACTATTCAACTTAACCGATCTTATAGAATCATTTGTATTGGTACCACTATTTTTTTTGTTTTCATTTAAATATTTCTATCTTTGAAAAGATTTAAACGTATGGGAAGAACTCCAACCGAAACCGAATCCGAGAAAAAAAACCAAACAAATTTCAAAAAAAATTGTAAATACGGGAACCTTTTGGCATTTTGCCCGTCTTAATAATAGAGAGAGTGTTTAAAGAAGATAAACTCATAAAGTCTTTAAAACGTAAAAGCAAAAAAGCATTTCATCAAATTTATGAGAGATATGCTGACGAGATGCGGTTTGTTTGTATGCGGTATATTCAAGACCCTAATGAGTTAAGTGATGTATTACAGGATGGTTTTTTAAAAATATATCACAGAATAGACCAATATAAAGGAGATGGTTATTTTGAAGGGTGGTTACGGCGGATTTTCATAAATACTTCGCTTGATCATCTTGAAAAAAAGAAAAACAGGTATGAAGTGTATGAATCAAACGAAGGGGAGGACAATGACAATGAAAAAGAATATAATGCCGATTATGGAAATCCCGGTGAATTAATTGATTTGCCTGGCCACGAAAATGAAAATTTGGATTTTTCACAAGACGAACTCCTGGAAATGGTAAATGAATTGCCCGAACATTTCCGGGTTGTTTTCAACCTTTATGCAATTGATGAGTACAAGCATAAAGAGATAGCAGAAATATTAAACATAAAAGAGAAAACATCTAAAACCAGGCTTTTGCGGGCACGTAAATTATTAAAAGAAAAAATTGTAAAAAAAATGCAGGAAAATGCATTTGAATAAATATGAGTAGAGCAGACCAACATATTGATCAACTTTTCAGGGATAAGCTCAAAAAAGGAACGAGTTCAAAACCCGGCAATGCTGAATGGAGCAGTATACGGGGGAAAATTGGAATGAAAAACTTTTTTGGGTTCAATCCGTTTCAGTTTAATATATTTTATTTAGCTGCCGGAATTGTTGGTGCCGGCGCTTTGGGATATCATTTGTATAATGTAGGCCATATCAAAAAAGAAGAACCCGTTGAAGAATATTGTATTGAAAAGGACACTGTAAAAAAACAGCAGAAAAACTCTCATCATTTATTCCGTGAAGAAATTGAACGTATTGAACAAAATCATCAAGAAAGCACTGAATGCGCACCTTCTCACAAAAAATCTGATAGAAACTGTAATCAGGCAGATTATAAAAAAGAGAGCTTACATCCCTCTACAACTGAAACATCTGTAAAAAATGATAAAATTAATATAGCGAACAGTGATTCATCTGATAAAAAATCTTATTTTTGCAGGCAACAAGAAGATAGCATCCGTCGTGCTGAGCAAAGAATGTTCGATTCTCTGATGTACAAAATAAATACAAAAGAATTAAAATTTGTAGAGAAACCACGGGGAACTGTATTGAAATTCAGACAGGATACTATTATACAACGTGATACCAACAAAATAAAACGGGATAAATATAAATTTAAATGGAAAAAACGATAAAAACAAGGGGCGGGTGTAACCACTCTATTATTGTTTTTATCGTTTTTTTTATTTTGTTATCTCAGGATTTATACTCCCAGGAAGTACAACAACACAAAGATACTGTTTATTTTGAAGAAGAACCGGTTATTATTAATGAATACGTTACTGTTGAGGAAGTCAATTACGATTACATTGAACTGGGATTGATCGGGGAGTTGTACCTGTCATCAGTTAAGCCTTTCAGAAAAACACATACGTTGAATTCATGCAAAAACAAAGCCGTTTTTTTAAATGGCTTTTCCGTCGGTATCATTCAATATCTCCGCATCAATCATTTTGTTGTGGGGCTGGGTGGATATATTGAACGATACCAGGATAATGTGTGTTATTGCAATAAAACATATACCCAGGATACCATTATTAAGAATGTAGATGGAAGCATGGGAAAAGAAGTAGTGGATGTGTTGGAAAGCATGGAAAATATTGACAAACAAAATAATTTCACGTATTTAAGTATACCGGTAAGGGTAGGATATACCTTTGATTATCGAAAATTTTCATTTTATTTCAAAACAGGGATGAATATTTCATATTTGTTAAGCAATACGTTTTATTATGTCGAAACAGGCCAGGATACGGCCCGGCTTACAGAGATTTCCTCCAATCAATTTATAACACCGGATTATGGTTTAAATGCAGAGATTGGTATTGGTTATAAAATCACAAACAATTTCAGTATCACACTTACTCCGTGGTATAATTATAGCCTGAATTATCAGTACAGAACCTCTTCTTCTGAAATATTAATGGACAAGGGAGGAATAAGAATCAGTGCTTTATTTTTGTATTAATTGCATTGCATAATCCACAATCCCATCTGCATCAATTCCCTGTTCAGCGATTAGCTCCTTTGGTTTCCCCGAATGAGGCTGTTTGGTAACCCCTTTTACATACACATTCCTGAGATGTCCTACTGCAGAAGCAACGGCTTCCCCAAGCCCTCCTTCCGGATAATGGTCTTCGACAGTTAAAAGAGTATGGGTGTTTTGTGTGGCTTTTAAAATACCTTCTTTGTCAATGGGTTTAATAGAATAAATATCCATAATAATCGAATAGATGCCTTTATCTTTTAATATGACGTGAGCAGTTAACGCTTCGGAAACTGTAATGCCTGTAGCCAAAATAGCAATTTGATTGGTTTGATTGGTTTGAAGTACCTTGCTGCCTCCTATAGCAAATTCTTCGTTGTTTTGATAAATAACGGGTGTTTTGCCGCGAATTGTACGGATGTAAGAAATGCCTTGATGAGCATGCATACGTGTAGTTAATTTTTCTGTTGATACTGCATCAGCAGGAGACAGTACAATGCTGTTGAATATGCTTCGCATCATGGCCATGTCTTCGAGCCCCATTTGAGATGGCCCGTCCTGGCCGATTGATACACCTGTGTGCGAACCGGATAATTTAATGTTGGCACGAGAATATGCAGCCATTCTGATCTGATCATGAGCCCGTGTCATAAATGCAGCAAAGGTAGCTGCATGAGGTTTTTTGCCCCTTGCCTGTAATCCTGCCGCAATTCCTATCATGTTTTGTTCGGCAATATAACATTCTATTGTTTTATCAGGATATTCTTTAAATAATGATTTGGTGCGTGTAGAATTTTTAACATCACCATCTAATACAATAATGTCAGGGTCTTGTTTTGTGATTATTTCAAGTGCTTTGCCATATGCACTTCTTGTCTCTTCGGTGTCACTTAACGTGTAATCTGTTTCAATGTTTATTTGGGTTTGTTTTAATTCCGGTTTGGGTGTTAATTTTAATTGATTGACCGGGTTAAAATTCACATCTTTGATGTTTGGTTTAAGTTCTTGTTGTGCCTGTTGCAGTTCTTCTTCAGAAACAGCTTTACCATGCCTGCCATCAGCGTTTTCAAGAAAACTTACGCCTTTCCCTTTCACTGTTTTTGCAATTATCATGGACGGCCTGGTTTCTTTTTTTGCATGTTCGATTGCATGTATAATTTGTTCAATATCATGACCGTCTATCACTTCAGTGTGCCAACCAAAAGCAGATATGCGGTTTTCATAAGCTTGTGTATCCCATTCATACATTGCAGGCCCGCTTTGAGCAAGTCTGTTTACATCAATGATTCCAATGAGATTATTCATTTGTAAATGCGGTGCAAGATTGATTGCTTCCCATACATTTCCTTCTGCCATTTCGCCGTCGCCCATCAGCACATAAACATAGCGGTCTATATTATCTGCTTTCATAGCTTTTGCCAGTCCGATGCCTCCACTCAGGCCCTGGCCTAAAGAACCGGTAGCCAAACGTACACCCCTCACCCTGGGTACCGGATGCCCCTCCAAAATGGAATGAAATGTACGATAGTCGTGTATGTCAATATTTTTTAATATTCCGGATTCATACATAATGGAATACAGGCCGGGTGTGCCATGTCCTTTTGAAATGACAAAATCATCTCCTTCAAATGAGTCAGGGTGATCAGGATCATAATTCATTTGGTCCATGTAAAGAACACTGAGGATTTCGGCTGACGACATAGCAGACGTAGCATGCCCTGAGCCGGCAGCTGTAGTGATCTGCAATGAGTGAAGCCGTATTTTATTCGCAATGCTTTGGAGGCGTTTTGTTTTTGATGACATAGTTTTGTTTTTGAGTTTAAAAAATTCCCTTGCATCCAACTATACGGTTTTACCCTTATTTTAGTGGTTAAATATTTTTACAGGGCATAAAATACTGTTTAAATATAGTTGTAAATGTGGTTGAAATGTGGTTGAAATGTGGTTGAAATGTAGTTGAAATATGGTTTAAATGTTGCTTTTTTTAATTGATGCAATATAGTTGCAAATTTACCGATAGTTTTTTTGCCTTTTTCGAACAGTCTCAAATATTTTCAGATGCATCCTTCTTTAGATATCCTAATTCAAGAGCTATCTTTGTTTGGCAAACAATTTCCAGCTTCTGAAATCCAAAATACAACATATAAACTACGTTAAACTATATTTCAACCACATATAAACTATTTTTTAAACCCCATAAATAAATTGCAAGTTACCATTAAATTCGTGGTAGAACCAACTATACAAGGGGATTTAAAAAGATGTTGAAGAAATTGTTTAAATACTTACTTCTTTCATCCAATAGCCATGAATGTTGCAATTTTCAACAATGGTTATTGTTCCCGAATCCTTTTTTAAATGGAAACAGGTTGCAGGATGAATATTGGGTGTGAATTGAGCATGGCCAATAAACTCATCGTCCTGGTAACAATCAACAAATTGAATGTAATGACTTTCTGTTGACGGGTGCAATGTTTCACCAATCCTCACATAAATATCAGTGCATCCTTCTTCTTTGATCAATCCACATTCTTTTTCTATTGCAATAGAAGGAACATGTTTGCTTTCTGCTTCCGGGCTGTTTTCTTTTGATTCTTTGAAAATGTTATCATTCTGCTGGTATTTCTCTTTAGGTGCTCCGCAAACAGGACAATTTTCAGGTGCATTATCAAATTCGAGGTGGCCACAGACCTGGCAAATAAATAAATTCATAACCAAAACTCCTTTCTTTTTTTGATGATTAAATTGTGTAGTAATGAATTCGTTCAATATTATGAATAAAACAATTATTATGCCACGTTTATGTACCGGGGAAAAGTTAAAAATATGTTACTACTGCAATTTTTGTGGGAATAGTGGTTGTTTTAGAATTCTGAATACTCAGGATATGGCTTCCACTAAATATGCAGTAAAACAAAAAATGTTTAAATTCCTGGTAGAACCAATTTGTATGAGATTTATGTGCTAATTTTGAGGTGTTGTGTGTTTGGTACGAAAATTGATGCCTATCTTTTTTGAGGAATACAGAACGGATAGAGAATTGTTGTCCGGGATTGAAATTGTATAAATTTTTATAACTTTATACTCATATAAAAAAAGTAATTTGATTAATGAATAAATCAGCTTTTGTTAGTGGGTCTACAGGTTTTTTGGGGTTAAACCTCATCGAAACACTCCAGGAAAAAGGATGGGATGTATATGCATTGCACAGAAAAACATCCAATCTTCACTATTTATCAAGGTTTAACGTACATCGTGTAGTTGGAGATATAGGTGATTATGACTCATTACTGAAAGCAATGCCGGAACATGTTGATGTCGTGTTTCATGCAGCGGCCAATACAAGCTATTGGTCAAAAAATAACAAAAAACAATATCAGGAAAATGTGATTGGAACGCGTAATATTGTGAATTGCACTCTTGAAAAAAAAGGCAGGCGTTTTGTTCATACCTCATCCATTTCATCATTCGGAAAGCATGAAGGCATCATTGATGAGCAGGCCCCGTCTAATGTACTGTCTGTGCGTCCACGGATCAACTATGATATAACAAAATATTATTCCGAACAGGAAGTGTTGGATGGTGTGTCTAAAGGGCTGAATGCTGTTATTTTAAATCCCTGCAGGATCATGGGCCCCTATGAAACCAGGTGGTCGCAGTTTATTAAGATGGTGTATAATGACCAGAAACCTCCTTTTATACCGCCCGGAATAGGCATGTTATGCCATGCTAAAGATGTGGCTCATGCTCATATCAGTGCTGTTGAAAAAGGCAAGAGCGGAGAAAGATTTTTAATAGGAGGAAAAGAGGCAAGTTTTTTGGATATAATAAATGAAGTCCAAAAAATTAAAGGGAAACCATTTTATAAACACATTACACCACGCTGGAAGCTTGCCTTATTAGCACGATTACTTTCAATCCCTGCTTTTTTTACCAAACAAAAGCCATTATTAACACCCGAATTGGTTGTATTATTGTCCGAAAAGATTACGTGCAATTATGAGAAATCCATGCAAGTCCTCGGTTATCAGCCGTCTTCACCCCAAAAAATCGTATCTGACTCCATTCAATGGCTTAAAGAAGAGAAAGGGTTGTAGGGGGAGGGTTGCATACCTGTTAAACCCAGGCGTGTAATAAGGCATGTGAACTTAGTTGTTGGGGCTGAGGAACTGGCCTGTGGTGGGGTCGTACACGAGCCGTTCGTTGTCTGAACCCTGATTTGCTTGATTTGAGGATTACATGATTTTTTAAGGGTTACATGGCCGGGTGT
>CAZJWE010000165.1:0-7881 GCA_964549265.1 uncultured Bacteroidales bacterium
CAGTATTTTAGGTCCTGTAAAAATATTTAACCACTAAAATAAGGGTAGTACCTTATATTTTGAACACAGTATTGTTATTTTGTAATGGCATTTCTTAAATCATGGACCGGTTGCACAGCTTCAATACCCTTGTTTGATTCTATGCCCCGCAATGGCAAGTTGTCCGAGTGCAATGCCGCCATCATTCATCGGAACCTGGCGATGAGCATATACATTAAAATCGTTTTTAATGAGTTCGTTTTCAGCATGAGCCAATAAATAGCAGTTTTGAAATGTGCCTCCCGAAAGAACCACCTCATTAACAGCTGATACATTCCTCATCTCCACAGATTTATCAACAATAATATCAATAATAGTGTTATGAAACTTAGCTGAAATAACACCTTGTGGGATACCATAATCCATGTCTTCAACAATTCCCCGTATCGTCTCATCAAAAGAGATCACATCATTCCGGTTGCCATAAGAATATGCATCGGAAATACTTTCTTCTGCAACATGCTCTAACCGCATAGGAGCATCGGCATGAAAAGAAGCATGGGTACATATTCCGGTGATTGCAGAAACTGCATCGAAGAGCCTGCCTGCACTGGATGACAACGGGCAATTGATATTTTTATCTATTGCACTGATGATAAGCTGGAATTGATCTGAATTGATATGAGTTAATAATGGGACATTAAGCGTTGTCAGTTCATGGCCATACACTTTATATAAATATGACAATGCCGTTCTCCAGGGCTCCTTAATGGCCTGATCGCCTCCCGGAACAGGCACATATTCAAAATGGCTGTACCGTTGATAATCTGTCAGCCCGGCCAGCATGAATTCACCTCCCCAAATGTTTCCATCGTCACCATACCCTGTTCCATCCAGTGCAATGCCAATGACTTTATTTTTCAACTTATTTTCCGCCATGCACGAAGCAATATGTGCATGATGGTGCTGTACTTCGATCACCGGCAGTCCCGATTCTTTGGCATAACGCGTAGAGAGATAATCAGGATGTGCATCGCACACCATTATTTGTGGGGTAACTCTGAAGAGTTTTTGAAACAACTCCATGCTTTCTGTATAAAATGCATAGGTTTCAATGTTTTTGAGGTCACCGATATGCTGGCTTACAATGGCATCCCGTCCTTTCCCAATGGCAAAACAATTGACCAGTTCCGCACCGGTTGCAACAATACCATTCACCTCTATGTCTAATTGAACAGGATTGGGCACATACCCCCTTGATCTCCTGATCATCCGTTCCCTGTCATTCACAATCATCACAACCGAATCATCCACACGGTTTTGGATACGCCTATTATAGGTTAATATGGCATCTGAAATGCCCGCTAAAGCATGTTCTGCCGTATCATCATCTATAATAATGGGTGTTTCGCTTACATTGCCGCTTGTAAACACAACAGGAAAATCAATATACTGAAACAACAAATGATGGATGGGCATATAGGGCAGCATGGAACCAATGGTATTGAAATGAGGATTGATGCCCGTAGCCAGCCCTTTTCGTTGTTTCAACAACACCACTGGCCTCCTCCACGATTCCAATGCCTGGTATCCGGCCTCATCTGTCAACGTATATTCTTTTACACTGTCAGTATCGGAGAACATGACAGCAAACGGCTTCCCGTCCCGTTGTTTTGTATTTCTCAGCCTGCTCACGGCGTTTTCATTCCGTGCATCACACATGATAAAATACCCGCCCATGCCTTTTACGGAAATAATTCCATCTTCCATTATAAGCGCAACCATCCGTTGAATAATATCGTCAATAGCATGATATTCTTTGCCCTGTTCAATGAGCCGGTAACCCGGTCCACAATGGTTGCATGCCACTGGCTGGGCATGAAAACGCCGATCTAAGACATCTTCATATTCTTTCCGGCATGTATCACACATTGCAAATACATCCATGGTTGTTTTGTCGCGGTCATACGGCAAATCTTTGATGATAGAAAAACGGGGCCCGCAATTGGTACAATTTATAAACGGATACTGAATCCTGTGCTGCTGGGTTTGCATATCTTCCAAACAATCATTGCACACAGCAATATCCGGGCTCACCCGTGTGATCTGCTCCGAATCATCGGCGCTTGAACGAATTTCAAAGCCTTTGTATGCTTCATGTTCCTGTTCAATGGCCTCAATATGGTCAACAGAAGACGCAGGAGGAGAATATGTGTTGATGGACTGTATGAAATCCATTACATCCTTAGGTGAACCTTCTGCCCTGATGTTTACTCCACTCGTTGTGTTCTCAACCCATCCATTTATACGATGGCGGTGAGCAAGCCTGTAGATGAACGGACGAAACCCGACTCCCTGCACCAGGCCTGATATTCGTAACAGAACAGAGCCATTTTTAATGGTTGATATGATATGTTGTTGCTGCATAGTTGGTTTTAACCTATTATGTAAAAGAATAATACGTGAGTTCATCTGCTTTATTACATCATCAGCCTTAATATTTTATGACCGGATGAATAAAATACATTTGATGAAAATATTCATCATGACGAATCCGGGTTAATTATTATTTTTGTCATGTAAAAATAATTTAATATTTTTTATCATCATGCAAAACACATTTCAACAAATCATTGACAAGCTGTTCTGCTGTCAGGACGGGTTTATTTTACAAGCAAATAATTTGTTTGCCAACAACGAAACACCGGTTGCAAACCGGTTGAACAGCGCTTTTTTAATTTGTCTTTCCGGTGAAGGCAACCCGCTGTATCATGAAGCACAAAACACACTGAATCAGCAACATAATGAAGAACCTGTGAATCAGTTAGTGGCCTTTTATAAAAAATGCCTTTCTCACATTCATCATGAAATATCCGATAAGGCAGAACAAAGCCGGGATTTCGCAGAAACGCTCACGAAATTAAATGATTACTTATCCGGCTCTCCTGCGGCAACAGATGAAGAATTCCATGACCATGTATGGAGCCTCTTTTTCCCGGAAGCAGAAGGTGTGCTTTCAAACAAAGAAGAACGTGTAAAAAACCTTCGCAAAGCACGTACTGTAAAAATCAACAATAAAAATCAAACTCCTATCACTGATCCGGCAAAAGAATTATTGTTTACGTCCAATGTACTGTTAACAGTGCCGTCTCACAACACAGACATAGATCAACTACCCTATACAGAAGATTTAAAAGAAAAACTCAAATCAACAGCAAAGGAGCCCCAGCTTTATTGGTTCGACCATCCAATCCCCATTGGAATCAAGCCCGAAGCGAATGAAATCATTTATGGTTTAACCCAATTGGATCAATCGCTTGCCAAAGAAAAAGAGCTTGGAAACATGCATGTAGACAAAGCGACCTGCTTGCTTTCTGTATCAGTCACACATAAAGGATTATTAAACATTGCAAAAGATTATATCCAGCAGGAGCTGGCACAAAACATAACATTGAATAACCTTGACGTATATATTTTTACAGAAAACGAAACCCGGTCATTGCTCGAACATGTTTTCATGCCTGTATGCAAATCATTATTCAATGAAGCGGAACCTGAAAAACACCTCCGGGTTTTTGGTGTTGACGGGGAATACGGACGGCATTACAGTTTTTTAAAAGCCATTTCAGCAATATGGAATGTATTCATTGACAACACAGTACGTGCAACATTCAAAATTGACCTTGACCAGGTATTCCCACAGGAACATTTAGTGAAAGAAACAGGCAAATCAGCACTTGAGCACTTTCAAACCCCGCTTTGGGGTGCAACAGGCATTGACAACAATGGCAACAAGGTTGAACTGGGGATGATTGCCGGGGCACTGGTGAATGAAAAAGACATCCATAAAGGCTTGTTTACTCCAGATGTCAAATTCCCCAAAGGAGTTCCGGACAAAGAAGCAAATGTGTTTTTCAGCCACTTACTCATGGCACTTTCAACAGAAGGCGAGCTCATGACAAGGTACAGGGAAAACACGCCCATTGACGGCCAGGAAACCTGTATTCAACGCATTCATGTAACCGGAGGCACCAATGGCATACTTATCAACGCTTTGCGTAAACATCGCCCGTTTACGCCTTCGTTTGTCGGACGGGCAGAAGACCAATGTTACATTCTCTCAGTTCTGAATTCAGGCACATCTCCACGGCTGGCATACCTGCATGAAGACGGGCTGATCATGCGGCATGACAAAGAAGCATTTGCACAAGATGCCATCAAAGCTGCTAAATTTGGCAACATGGTGGGTGACTATATCCGCATCCTTTATTTTTCTGAATATGCCAAAACCTTAACAGATGATGTTCAGGAATTAAAAAAACTAATCAATCCATTCACAGGTTGTTTTGTTTCCAACATCCCGGTAACGGTTTGTATGATGCGGTTTGCACTCAAAGGAGCAGTTTTTTTTGAAACCAATGAGCACGAATTGGGCCATCGCTTTTTCGTTGAGAATGTCTCCCGCCTACAAAATGCCATTGATTTCATCACAGGAACCCCCAGCCGGCTAAAACAACAAATTGAGACGGAACGCAAAGGCTGGAATTTATTTTATGATGCGTTGGACCGTATCGAAACAGCATTAACACAACAAGAAGAAGCAGCCGTTTTAATGCAACAAAAAACCAAAGAAATCATTGATCACACAAAAATATACATTAAATAATTATTGCAAGTATAGGGTTTTGAAATGTTTTATATATATTTGCCTAAACCAAATTTACTATCTATACTTATGCTAAACTATTGTCTATAAAGACAATTGAAGTTGTGAAGTATTGTAAGGCAAGGCGAGAAAAATACCAATTGAACAACATAAATTTGTCCTTTCGTAAACTGATAAATTATGAATATTTCAGAACAATACAATGATTTGACAGCAAAGATTTCTAAGAATCTTCCTTTAAAAGCATTTCCGACACGAGAGCTGGTGCAGATTTTTCGCAAAAATGGACATCCAATTACCTTAAAGACAGAGTTGACTGTTACGAGTGTTCATAATAGCGGTGATATTTCTGGGATAATGTGTGCAGTTGAATTAATTGACAGATATCAAATGGCTTGTGCATTGACACATTTAATTTTTCCAAAGACAGAAAATCTCTACTCTGACATAGCTGATTATCAAAAGAAACGAAAAAAAAGAATAAAACAATGAAAGCTTGACATTGCTCTTCTTCTAACTTCTACACTTCTAACTTCTAACTTCTAAATTCTAAATTCTTTCCATTTAATTTGCAGTAGAACCTGATTTTTTATGTTGACTCCTATCGTTTTGCGGTGAATTTTTCGGGTTAGATCATCGAGCTTCTCCTTCGTTGTTGCTTAATCGTTGTTGCTCGAAATCTAAAACCTCAAATACTCTGACAGATATAAATTCAAACTGTCCATTCAGACCGGCATCTACCGTTTTATTCATTTTTTAAGTTGATTCAGACAACTACAATATCCCGGTAAAAAATGCTCCCAAAAATCAATCACAGTCTTTGAAACAGCATCAGGCGAATCTGCCAGAGTAAATAAATCATATTGCTATGCTACATATTCTTCACATAAAACTCAATGGTCTTCTCACTTTGATTTCCCAATTTATCTTCACAAATGATTTTCACTTTATAGTGTTTTTGTTCTTTGAACATACTGGCTTCTGAAACATCTAAGGTATGCGGACTCGAATATTCTGTTAAATCATTGCCATTTATGGAATAGTTGATTTTAGCTGTCCCGCACTTTTCATCAGTAGCTCCAATATACAACCTTGTATAATTCGGGTATACCTCATACGTTTTGCCATCTTTTTCAACTTTTTTGCCAACGGGTTCAATGCTGAAATTAACATAAATCTCCGGTGGAACATTGTCAACATAAAATGAGCTTGTTTTCAATTTTTCTTTATTATTGACATTATCTGTTGCATTGAATTGTATCTTATGAAACCCTTCGTCGTTTAAATTAAAAGCCTCCTTGTAATCTGACGTTTGATTATTATCCACAACAAATTCAACGGTTTTAACTCCGGAATGCATGTCTTTTGCGTCCAGGGTAATAGAAGTTGACTTACTAATAAAAACAGTATCCCGTGCAAAAAATTCAGGCCCCTTCACCTTTAAATTCGTAACAGGCGGTATATTATCCATAAACACCCGCTTATATTGCTTTTTTCCTTTATTTTCCACATTGTCTGTACCATAATAAGAAATGGTATGATACCCTAACTTATCTGTGACAGGAAACAGCTTTCCATAATCTTTTTCATTTCCCACATCAATTGTATAGGTTACACTTTTAACACCTGCTTTATTATCTGTCCCTTCGAGCCTGACTTTGCTTCGTGGAGAGACATAATGTTTATATTGGTCGCCTTCTATACTTGCTTCCACTTCCGGCGGAGTTCTGTCCATATAAAATTTAAACACGTTTAATTCTTCGGCATTGGCCACAAAATCTTCCGAATAATATGTTATAGAATGCTCACCCTCAGGAATACTGTTCAGTTTGATTTTTGTTTCATAAGGCCGTTCTGTGTCATCATCAATATGATACATGCATCTGGATACTCCTGTCAAATTATCTTCAAACACCAGATTTAATGCTGACCTGGGTGAAACAATACTGGCTTTTTGATCGCCTATGATATTAATCTTTGTATCAGGAGATGTCGCATCTACTATAAAATCTTCCGAGTGAATGCGTTCAATGTTTCCTACAAAATCTACCGCATAAAATTTAATTGACGACACCCCTTCTTTGCTGGCTGCGATACTATCTTTATAAAGTCGAAATGCCGATGACTCATCCAACGTATAATAAATATCCTGAACTCCTGACACTTTATCATACGATGAGAAATTAATTTTCAGGTTTTTTCCATAATATTTTTTCCCTTTCTTTGAATACGATTTTGCTCCTGAAAATTTTGAGCTTGTAGTTGGCGGAATGCCATCGGCATATACTTCAAAAACTACATCTTGCATAGGCTTTATGAGCTCACCCGTTTTATTGTCAATGGCCCAGGGATGCCGGATCGTATTAAGCCCTTCGGTGTCAAAATACATGGGATTGACACATTGAGAGGTTTTTTTGCTTTCCAGTAAAACGGCCTCACTATCTTTATCCGGTGAAGTTGATAAATGCAAATAAACAGGCAATGATTTGTTGATGTAAATCTTTCCGTCAGAAGATTTAAACATCCGTTTTTCATGTTTCAAATCCCGATCCTCTTGCTCAATGTCCTGATGATTTGCATCCGGTTCATCTTTTTCATTCTCTTCTCCTGTTGCATTGGATGCTAACAGAAGAAAAATTGATACGTACAAAAACTTTTTAATGTGTTTCATGGTTAAAGTTATTTTAGAGTTAATAATTCCAAAAAAATATGTACATTCCCTTGTCCGGCAAGTTCAATGCATTTACCCCAACATCATTTCATGCAGGATAAAAGCATTCTACCTGTCAGGTTATACGTCCTGAACAAATACATAATAATCAGAAATGACTCATCATACCTGATTATCTAACTATTTGCTTCAATATGTAAAAGAAAAAAATGCGATCTTCTATTTTCAAAAAAGATGCACACTGCGAATTACAGGGGATGAAAATAATATATTTTTATAAAAAAAACATTTTTCTAATATAATTTTTTTTCAAAAAAACAAAAAATATTTTCAACAAAAAAACACAACCATTTCAATATCTGTCATTTAAAACATGCTTAAACACGAGCAAATTTTATTTTTTTCTAACGTCTTTGCATTAAAAAAATAACTTTTCCTGGTTTTAACCTACAGGGGTCTGAATCAAGGTTCTACCACGAATTTAATGATAACTTGCAATTTGTTTATATCTACTTGAAATATAGTTGAGTGTAGTTTAAAAAGATTGAAAGTTGAAAGTTTATAA
>CAZJWE010000166.1:0-7876 GCA_964549265.1 uncultured Bacteroidales bacterium
ATTTTGGGGCAAGCGTAACGAAGTTAGCGGACATGATGGAACAAACACTATTTAGCCAGGTACTTTAATATCTTTAACATTTAACTGCAGGGTTGATCTTCCGTTAAAATGATTTAAATCAATTGTATAACAAACATCAAAACACGAAGCATTTTTTATGGCTTCATACTTTGAGCCCTGTTGGAATGCAATAGCAGGTATTCCTTTTGCGCACCCGTCCTGGTATATTGTTAATTTAAGATGATCGCCATGTTTACCAACAGGTTTTGCGGTGCCCCGGTCAACAACATTCCTGCTGCAAAAAACAGGTGTCATATTGCCTGGCCCGCATGGTTCAAATTGACGAAGGATACGGTATAGTTTAGACGTGATCTCCGCTAATTCAATTTCTGCATCAATATCCAGGCGAGGAATCAACATATCACTTGTGAGTTGTTGGTTTGCCAATGCTTCAAACTTTTTCTGAAAAGCAGGTACATTGATTTCTTTTAATGACAAACCGGCAGCATGACAATGCCCCCCATAATTTTCCAATAGATCACTGCATTCATTAATGGCATTATACAGGTCAAATCCCAGTATTGACCTTCCGGAACCGGTTACCATCCCATTGGATTTTGTCAGCACAATGGTCGGACGGTAAAACGATTCGATAAGTCGTGATGCGACAATTCCCACAACGCCTTTGTGCCAATAATCATTATAAACCACCGTACTTTTGGCGTGTATTAAATCGTCTGAACTATTGATAAGCGCAAGTGCTTCCTCTGTTATTTTGCGGTCAACATCTTTTCTGTGGCTATTGTGTGCATCAATTTCTTTGCCTATCTGTTCACCCAAATCAGGATGTTCTGATACCAGGAGTTCCACAGCAGATGATCCAGATTTCATCCTGCCGGCAGCATTGATCCTTGGGCCAATACGGAACACAATATCCTCAACATTGACTTCTTTTTGCTCTATGCCGGCAATTTTCATGATGGAATATAATCCATTGCAAGGATTCTCATTTAATTTTTGAACCCCTAAGTATGTAAGAATCCTGTTTTCTCCGGTGATTGGCACAATATCAGCACCAATGCTTACAGCTAACAGGTCAACGTATTGTTTAAGGATGTCAGGTTGTTTTCCTGTTTTAAGAATGAATCCCTGAATTAGCTTAAACCCGATTCCGCATCCCGACAATTCTTTAAACGGATAAGAACAATCTTTTCTTTTGGGGTCTAAAACAGCTGTTGCATCGGGTAATTTTTCGCCGGGTAAATGATGATCGCATACCAATACATCAATCCCTTTCTCCTTTGCATAGGCAATTTTTTGATTTCCCTTGATTCCACAATCTACTGCAATGATTAAAGTGCAATCATGTTCTTCTGCAAAATCAATCCCTTTGTAAGAAATTCCATAGCCTTCTTCATACCTGTCAGGTATGTAATAAAAAAGCCTGTCTTTATGGCGTTCCTGTAACAACTCATTCTTAAGGAACAAAAACAGCAAGGCAACCCCTGTGGTGCCATCCACATCATAATCACCATAAACAAGAATTCTTTCATTGTGCTCAATTGCTTGTTGAAGCCGGTCCACAGCAACATCCATATCCTTCATCAAAAAAGGATTATGTAACTTGTCAATGCCCGGTCTGAAAAAATCTTTTGCTTCGTCGTAATCGTTTATTCCTCTTTGCGATAATAAATTTGCTATGCAAGGGCTTACATTCAATACATCACATAACAAAGAAATAACTTGCTGATCTCCATGTGGCTTGACTTGCCATCGTTTTTCCATTGTGTTCTTTGGTTTTTTTACAATTCAAAGGTATTTAAAAATATAAAAAAAATTTTAACAACTTACCAAAAAATATACTATTTTTGTAAATGGAAATAGCTACTTGATAAGTAAAAGAAACATTTATGCTTTATGCTCTATCAAACCGGACATACAACAAAAATAAACAGTACAGCAGTTAAGTCTGATCCAATACTCTTTTTACGTAAACCATTTCGTTTATTGGGCAGATTGGCATCCAAGCCTTTGGCTGGCCAGTTATTACTATTGGAAGTATTATTTTATCTCGCATTGGCCCGTTTTATAATATTATTGATCCCCATAAAGTATTATCATTTATTGCTTGAACACAACACCCCGGCATCCAATAAAAATATTTCCGGTCAACATTTCCAACTCATTCAACATATTCAACGTAATATAAGAACACTAAGTAACTATATCCCATGGCGGACCAAATGTTTTGAACAAAGCATTGCCCTTAAATTAATGATGAAACGCAGAGGGGTATTGTTAACTTTAGTATTGGGTGTATTAAAAAACAACAATGCATTGAAAGCGCATGCATGGATTGAAGAGATGACAACACCATATGATACAAAATTTACAATTGTAAAATCTTACACATAAATATTACTTGCAATGGAAAACATGAATAAACAAACAAAAGACAAAAAATTAACCGGGTATAAAAAATTATGGAAAAAACCTTCTTTGATGATATTAAATAAAAGTTTTACGGAGGGGGGGTATGATCCTGAGGTACCTGAAGACACTTTTGGGGTATCTTAACTTTTTAAAAATCACAAAAAAACAAACAGATGAAAAAAATATATTTCCTATTTACATTGTTTTTGATTATTTCGTTAAATTCCTATAATCAAACATGGGTTCATTCAAATTCTTTATTATCTAATAACACTATTGAACCCGCTGCTATTGAGACACAAGATGGCAATGTTTATATTATTGGCCGTTTCAAAGATACCATTACAAATATACAACCGGAAATGGTTTCTTATGATGGTTGGGATATATTTATTGCGAAATATAATTCCAATTTAAAATTAGACTGGATTAAGCAAATCGGTGGAGATTTGGATCAATTCTTTCCTTCTTTTGCTATTGCCGGTAATACTATTTATATTACAGGCGGATACCAGGATACAGTATACTTTACAGACACTAACTACATCGCATGCACAGGCGGATATGATATTTTTTTGGCGGAATTCAATTTAAACGGTGATTTTATTACTGCAACAAATTTCGGATCAAATACAGATGTGCAAATTCCAACCGATTTATTAGTGACAGAAAACAAAGAATTAATACTCACTGGTTTTTATATGAATTCTATTACTTTAAATAATGACACTACTTTATCTGGTTCAGGATGGAATACCTTTGCTGCAAAATATAAAGACACTATCTTATGGGCAAAAAATATAATATCAAATACTAATGTTAGAATCCTAAATACAAAAATTTTTGATGATGGTTATTATTTTAACGGATATTTTAGAGATTCTTTGTATTTAGATGTTCAAAACTATAAAAGCGTCAATAGCTCCAATGATATTTTCTTATACAAAACCGGATTTGACGGATCAGGTAAATGGGCCAGGCGCACATATGGCTCTAAAAATGATGCCGCTGGTAGTATCACCAATGATGACGTAGGAAACCTTTATTATACAGGATACTATCAAAGTAATGATTTTACGGTAGATTCCACAGCAAGTACAGTATCAGCAGATACATCTTATAATAAAAATTATTGGGACATCTTAATTCATAAATTTAACCGGCAGGGAAACCTGATCTGGAAAAAAGGGTATGGAGGAACTGGGAAGGACTGGACACAAAACATCATTGAACATAATAAAATATTATATGTATCTGGATATTATTCGGATACTTTACAATTTGAAGAACAGGTGTTGACTACAAATGGCGTGGAAGATTATGCGGTATTATTGGGCATGTTTGACACCGATGGAAACATGATTGCTGTTGAGACAATAAATGGCAGTGATAGCAATCAGGATGCCGGAACAAATCTTCAGATAGACAATAAAAACAATGTCCTGGTCAGCGGTTACTTTGAATCTTCAAGCATCACCATCGGAGACAGCACATACATCAATCCAAATGCAGGGGACAAATCATTATGGCTGGGCAAATACAAACCCGAATTCAAAGCAGTAGTCACATCTCAAAAAAACATTTCCTGCCAGGGAAATGGCGATGGGGAACTGACAGCAACAGGATATTTTGGCATCCCTCCATACAGCTATGAGTGGAGTAATGGAGGATTATCCCAATCTGTCAGTGGGCTGGAACCTGGCATTTATTCTGTTACAGTTTCCGATGCAAATGATTCAACAGCTATTACGTCTGCAGAAATAAAAGAACCGGCCCTTTTATCAACCGGCGGTACCGCAACAGATATTGTATGTGCAAATCAAAAAAACGGAGCCATTAGCATTGAAGTAACAGGAGGGTCAAAACCCTATGAATATAGATGGCAAGGCACAGGAAGCGGACTGCATACGTCTGACAGTAATCAGTCAAGCCTGAGTGAAGGCATGTACACGATTACTGTAACAGACAACAAAGGATGTACAGCGCTGGATACATTCTACATAACTGAACCTGAATCAATTACCTTCAATGGTTCTGTAGTAACCCCTGTTACGCCCGGAGACAGTATAGACGGTGCCATTAATTTATCGGTACAGGGCGGAAACGGCATACCACAAGACTTTAGTTATCAATGGGAAGGGCCAAATGGATTTATTGCTGACTCCCAAAACATTGACAGCTTAAGAGGAGGCAATTATTATGTAACTGCTACAGACACCAATAATTGCAAAGCTGATACACTCTTTGTCGTCAATGACACATCACAGCTTATTGCCTATATTTCTTATGTAAAAAATGTAGAATGCAAAGGCGGTTCTGACGGAGAAGCAGAAGTATCTGTGATCAATGCAAGCGGAGCCATATCTTACACCTGGGAAGATAATTCAGGTACTCCTGTTGCAGGTGACACCATCATTACCGGTGTTCCTGCCGACACGTATTATGTTACTGTGGTTGACGGGAACAATGACACAGCAATCGCATGGACATATATAAAAGAACCCCCGGATTCACTGGATGCTTTTGTTTATCAAATAAAAGATGAACTTTGTGCAGGAGATTCTGATGGATTCATTGACATTGATGCAACCGGAGGAATATTGCCATATTACTACCATTGGTCAAATAATGACTCTACGCAGGACTTAACCAATCTACAAGGTGGAACATATTCCGTAACCATTACTGATGCATATGGATGCCAAAAATTATTAAACAATATCACAGTACAGGGATGGCCTGCCCTCACATTAGATATAACTATTCTTGAGCCCATCTCCTGTGATGGCGATCATGACGGGATATTGCAGGCGAATGTTACCGGCGGGAACTCACCCTATTCATATTTATGGAATGATGAAGCACATCAAACATTTAGCATCGCATCAAGCCTGTCAGAAGGAATATACCAGGTGACCGTAACGGATAAAAACGGATGTGGCATAAGTTCGTTCAGAGTACTTGAGGAACCGGAGCCAATGGTCAGCAATATCTCCGTACAAAATGCACGTTGCAATGGCATACAAGATGGCCAACTAAGCCCTGTTATAACAGGCGGGACACCAAATTATAACTTCTTTTGGTTTAAAAACAGCAATTTCATCAGCAGTGATTCTAATTTGACTGATTTAGGAATTGGCACCTATTCTGTAAATATTGAAGACCGTCATGGATGTGTACATAAAGATACAGCAGAAATCACACAACCGCTGCCACTTTCTATCATTCATGAAACCAGTGAAGTGATTACGTCCTGTGCTGGCGACACAAGTGGTATGATCAGTATAATGGCAAGAGGAGGAACACCTCCGCTTACATACAGCATAACCCCCGATACATTGGTTACTCCAAATACCGGAACACTCAATAAGGTCGGTCAGGATTCGTTCAGGATTGCATTAACCGGATTGCCGGCAGGAGAGTATACAATTCATATTGATGACTCCAATTCATGCGGACCGGTGTCCAGTTCATTGTTCCAAATCACTGAACCACCTGAAATCCAAATCAACAATATAGACACTACACATCTTAACTGCTATGGCGAATCAACCGGCAGCATTCTTGTTGAAGCAAGCGGAGGTAAAGGGGAGCTGATGTATATTATTCAACCCGGAGACAGCAGTAATGCAACCGGTAATTTTGATCTGCTTTCGGCAGATGATTATACTGTTGAAGTACAAGACACCAATGGTTGCAGTATTTTCACCGGCACGATTACCATTACACAACCCGAACCCATTAGCATTGATACAATTGCATTTGCACGTCCATCTACTTCCGGTTCATCAGATGGTTCCATTCATGTGACAGCAGCAATGGATACAAATACATTATATTACAGTCTTTATAATGAATCTGATAGCATAACGATGAATACAGACGGAGTATTCAACAATCTACAGGAAGGCACATATACTGTTAGAATTAAAGTAACAGACGAATGTCCTCCTGTCATAACAGATTCTATTGAGTTGAGTGCATCAAGCAGTATTATGATTGCGAATAATGATATTACGCTCAATGTTTATCCTGTGCCGGCTGATGATTACATATACATCCAGGCCAGCAGTAAGAAAGATAAACCTGTTGCATTGGCATTAATCAACAGTGAAGGAAAAACAATTCATCAAATGCAAATAAATGCCAATGAAAATGCTGTCAATGAACGGATAGATGTTTCAACATATCCTTCAGGAATTTATTTTATTAAAATTAACGGGCACATCATTGCAAAAGAAAAAATATTGATTCAATAATCATACATCATGTATCATAAACCCATAGATATCCTTGTTTTTCTATGGGTTTATTTTTTACTTAAACAATTTAAATTAATTTATGCGAATTGACAAATGGTTATGGGCTGTACGGATTTTTAAAACACGGAGCCAGGCATCAGAATCCTGTAAAAAGGGGAAAGTAATGATTAATGATGCCCAAACAAAACCATCAAGAGAAGTAAACGTAAACGATATCATTAACGTTAAAAAACCTCCGGCTATCTTCACTTATAAAGTAACCGGCATTTTACAAAAACGCAGTTCAGCTAAAATTGCTTCGGAGCATTATGAAGATTTAACTCCGGAAGAAGAAATCAATAAGATCAAAATAAAAATTAAAAATAAAAACATGTTTGCCTATAAAGGGGAAGGACGGCCAACAAAAAAGCAACGTAGAAAGCTTGATGAATTTAAAAACATTCAGTATTATTAACGCAAAAGAGCATTATGATCATAGCAAGTGCGAAAAAAAAAGAAAATATTGCCGAGTACATCTTATATATGTGGCAAATTGAGGATTTAATAAGGGCTTATCAATTCAATATTGATGAAATTGAAAAAAATATCATCAACCATTTTACCGATGCACCGAATGAGATAAAAGATGAAATGAAACACTGGTATAATGACCTTATTCAAAAGATGAAACATCAGAGAATAGAGGAAAAAGGGCATCTTGATTTTTTAAAATCAATTACTCAAGAATTGGAAGCACTACACCAGGAACTCATTCATTCACCTAAAGACTTAAAATACATCGAATTACACAATTGGGCTTCGCCCAACATTAAGGAATTAAGAAAAAAATCAATCCACTCCAATGCAGGAGATATTCAATTGTGTTTAGAAGGCTTGTATGGATTGCTATTGATGCGGTTAAAAAGTAAAAATATAACCGAAGAAACGAAAGAGGCCATGTCTACGATCAGCAATCTCACCGGCTACTTATCGCAAAAGTATAAAGAAAAGCACAAAGAGAATGCCTGATTCGAGGCGTGCGAGGAATCTAAACCGGAAAATACTGTAGTATTTGTGGATTTAACCCGAAAAATTCAATGCAAAACAATAGAAATCAACATTTTAAATAAAATTTAAATTGCCCTTTCAGGTGGGGTGAACTAAATTAACATATTATTAATTTAATCTTCGTTCCATTTGGA
>CAZJWE010000167.1:0-7830 GCA_964549265.1 uncultured Bacteroidales bacterium
AGCTACTCATGATGAACTATTTATCTGTTCAGGAGACACCTATGAGAAAATTTATGAATATCCTAAAGATGGTTGCCAGTTGCCGGAAGGCACTGTGTTTAATGCAATTTTTCAGGATCGAACCGGGAATATTTGGATATCAACCTTACAAGGAATTAGTGTTTACTATCCTTATAAAACATATTTTGATAAATTCCTCCATCATGTAAAGAATTCTGAATATCGGGATTATCCGAAAATATTATTTAAAGACAGCCATCATAATTTATGGTATGGCACCTTTGGTAGTGGTTTATTACTATTGGATCAGAAACTTCAATTACAAAAACGTTTTTTAAATGATCCTGGACAAAAACATACATTAGCCGCAAATTTTATTTGGAGTATCTCGGAGGATCACTCCGGGAATATATGGATTGGGACAAATAATGGCATATCTGTATATGATGCTGTTCAAAAGAAATTTATTAAAACCATAAATAATCAAGTGGAAACCTATTCAAATCTCACACATAATCTGATTTATAATATATTACATGATAGCAGGGAGAATGTTTGGATCGCAACGCAAGAAGGGCTTGACATATTAAAACCGAATGAACAAATTCGAAATATCACAGAGCAGGATGGTGTTTGCTATTATAAACCAAGTGTATTAATGGAAGATAACGTTGGAAATATATGGATAGGCACATTTAATGGGTTATCTTGTTTTTATCCTGAACAAAATGAATTTAAAAATTACCGTTATAACCCGGAGTCGAATAAAGGGTTGAGCAATAAAAAAGTAAATGCGATTTACCAGGATAAAACAGGAAATATTTGGATTGGAACAAATTATGGATTAAATAAATTAAATCCATTGAATGATACCATAGAATATTTTTTTGAAGAAGACGGATTAATCTATAATCGTGTAGAAAGGATTTATGGAGATATTAAAAACCGGTTATGGATACAAACACCGGAAGGAATATCCATGATGAATATAAAAACCAATAAAATAATCAATTTTGACAAAAAAAACGGATTAATTACAAACTATAGCGGAATGTATTTGGAGGATTCTATTTTATATGTCGGGAGAAAAGAGACAGGGTTTTATAAGTTTAATATCAATAATATACGTTTGAATTCCGTGGAGCCACCTGTTCATATAACAGATGTAAAAGTGAACGGGCATAAAATATTACATGGATATCCGACATTGAAATTGAAAGAAAAATCTAAAAATGACCTGATATTAAAGTATGATCAATCGTCACTTGAAATCATTTTTTCAGCATTAAATTATACGGCACCAGATAAAAATCGGTATAAGTACACATTGAAAGGGTATGATGACCAATGGAATACAACAAATTCAAATAATAGATATGCTGCATATAATAATTTAAATCCAGGTGATTATGTCTTTCAGGTAATCGCTTCTAATAATGATGGTGTTTGGAATAATGAAGGAGATTCCTTTAGTTTTAAAATTCTGCCACCCTGGTGGAAGACTTGGTGGGCAATAGGGGGGTATTTTTTAATTATCACAGGGTTGATGTATTTATTATATTTGTTGATGTCTTCCTCTGCTAAAATTAAATTACAACAGGAGAAGGCACATATTCAAGAAGAAAAAGCACGGATACAGCATGAAAAAGATGAATTCAAGTTGAAATTTTTTACAAACATCTCACATGAATTCAGAACCCCTCTTACGTTAATATATGGAACGTTAGAACAATTATTTAAGCAATCCGATATCCCCGATAGACTACAAAAAAAATTAAATATTTTATATAATCATGCCCTTCGAATGAAGAATTTGGTGAATCAGGTGCTTGAATTAAGGAAGTTAAATGTTGGAGAATTAAAATTAAAATATAATTATACAGATATAATTCCTTTTCTTAGAAGAACATATACTTCTTTCATTCCATTGGCCAATCAGCACAATATTCAATATGAATTTATTTGTCCTTATGATACTTTTGCATGTTATTATGATGAAGAAAAAATAGAAACCATTCTGTTAAACCTTCTTTCAAATGCGTTTAAATTTACACCAGACAAAGGTAAAATAACATATGAGGTTAACATCCAAAATGAAATCGAAGAACAAAATAACAAGTTGACGAAAAATCAGATTACCATTAAAATAACCAATACAGGCAAACATATTTCCGATGAACAGATTAGAAAAATATTTGAACGGTTTTATCAATCAGATGACACCTCGGGTAAAAACGAAGGTACCGGAATTGGGCTTACATTATCTAAAGAATTAGTGGAAATATTAAATGGAAGGATTTCTGTTGAAAGTAAAGATGAAGGCATAACAACATTTATTGTAGATATACCTGTACCAGGGGAAAAACTAAATGATATAAATGAAAATAAACTTCTTTCCATATCTCATGCCCCCACCCATGATATGGAAACTCCGGATAATGAAACATTAGATGAAAACATTGAAAACAAAGGGCCGCAAATTATGCTTGTAGCTGAAGATGATGAAGAAATGAGGGCATTCATTGTGTCATTATTCAGTGATAAATTTAAAATAATTGAAGCTCAAAACGGTAAAGAAGGATTCGAAAAAACTTTAAAATACATGCCCGATATCGTTATATCGGACATTATGATGCCTGATTACGACGGATTAGCATTTTGTAAGGACATCAAAAGCGAAGAAAAAACGAATCATATCCCTTTTATCCTTCTAACAGCAAAAACAGCAGAAGAATATAAACTAGAAGGATATAAAACAGGTGCTGATGATTATGTGATCAAACCATTTAGTAGTGAGCTTTTGAATGCACGTGTGAAAAATTTATTATCCAACCGCGCACTACTAAAAGAAATGTATCGCAAACGTTATGTGCTAAATGAGAAGACTCCGGCCAATGCAACAGAGGAAATGAATCCGGTAGATAAGTTCTTATATAAAGCAAAAGCCTTAGTCAATGAAAACATGCATAAGGAAGAATATTCCGTTAGTCAGTTGGCAGAAGACCTTTATATTAGCCGTATTCATCTGAACAGAAAACTAAAAAATATTTTAGGTATCTCTGCAAGTGAATTCATTAAGACTAGTAGGCTTAATAAAGCAATGGATTTGCTAAAAACCGAAGCTAAACTTAACATTTCAGAAATTGCTTATGCAGTAGGATTTAAAGAAGTGTCTAATTTTTCAAGAGTATTTAAAGCATACCATGGAAAATCGCCTTCTGAAGTTGACAGAGATAAATATTCATTGGGAAGGGAAGAAAAGGATTGATATTTTTCCTTTAATCAAAAGAATTGTGAAATTTGTTGATGGTGATGCGGTGATAGGATGCTATAAACTTTCAGAGCTCTGAATTCTGAATTCTTGACTCTACTATTTTTTTTAACCATAAGTATGTGGGGTTTCTTCCTGGTTTTATGAAACTTCCATGACAAAGAGATTGGACCCACTGCGCCTTCGCGTAGCCGCTTCGGCGGAGTTACTTTGCCGAAGTATTCTACGCAGGCGAAGCAAGGCACCCACATGATTATTAATAATCTATTTAGTGTTTGTCCATAATGTCCGCTAACTTCGTTACACTTGCCCCAAAATTGCTCATTTACTTCAGTAAACTGCACTTTTTGGAGCTGCGCAAGCCTCGTTATCGAACATTATGATCCAAACACTTTACTTTATAGTCCCTCATTATAAAAAAAATACACCCCTAAAAAAATAACATTTAAAAGGGTTTTAAAAAGTAGTTACATAAGAGACAGGCACTATTTAGATATCACAAAGTCAATAAATGAAATTTATGGCGAGCTCCATCTGACGATTGAACTTAGCGAACTTAGCAAAGCAATTTTATGACAGAAGGGAATAATCGATCTCATGAACGAAGTGAATAAAAATTAAAAAAAACAGATGAACCGAGCCATGACAAATTTTTTGACACACACGAGCATGATTATTAAGAAGCTACTTGGTTTGCTCAAAGTCAATAGGTTAAGCTCATGGCGAGCTCCATATGACCATTGAAAAATAAAATAAAAACAGATGAAAACACTATGATAAACAAAATCAGAACTTAAAATTAGCAACAGAATATTGAATAAAGAATGTTGAAATTTTTCAAAAATCATATCATGATGATACATTTATGTTATCATGATACATCTCAGTGGAAACGATTCTTTTAAACCTAAAATATGTTATATATTTATAATCAAAAGCATCGGCTAATTAAAAAAACCAAATCTTTTAAAAATTATTAATCATCCCGATTATAAATGATATATTAAAACAATCTATTAACTTAAAACCAGCAATTATGAAAAAGTTTTATTTTCTATTACTGTCTTTCATAATAATTACACAAGCTGTTTATGCAGAAAATTATTATGTAGCTAAAAATGACCCAAACGCGGACAATACAAATCCCGGAACAGAGGCACTGCCTTTTGAAACAATTCAGAAAGCAGCGGATGTAGCAGATGATGGCGACACGGTATTTGTAAAATCAGGGACATACCGTGAAACCGTTACTCCGGCGAATTCCGGTTCATCAGGCAGCCCAATAGTATTCCAGGTATATGGGAGTGATGAGGTAACCGTTTCGGGTGCAGAAATTATTACCGGTTGGACTTCACATTCGGGCAATATATACAAAGCCCCTATGGCAACAGATTTTATTGACCCAACCCAGGGCTTTACGGACCAGGTATTTGTAGATGAACAGATGATCAATATTGCTCGTTGGCCAAATACGGATCTTAACCCGTCGAATAACACAAAGGCATTGACTACTGCCGCGAGCAGAAGTGGAAGCGGACCATACACAGGCACCCTTACTTCTGCCAATACACCACCGACAGGTGATTACGACAGTGCCGGTATATTTTATTATCCCGATACCGGAAAATGGACATGGAGCTTTACCGGGCGCATAAAGAGTGTGACTGGAAAAGAAGTGGTGTTCGAAACAAATAATGGTAGCCAGATCGATCATGGGACAGGATATGCAGACGTTTCCCGTTTTTTTATATTTGGTTCGCTTAATTTATTGGATCAGGCCGGTGAATTTTATCACGATACAGAGAACTCACAATTATACGTGTGGACACCCAACAGCGACAACCTTACAACTTCATCTGTAGTAGTGGAAGCAAAAAAAAGAAATTTTGCTTTCGACCTGAGCGGGAAGCACTACATTTATATCAAAGGCTTCAAAATATTTGCGGCTACCATTACTATGGATAATAAGGCTGGTACATATCTTGGAGAATATGACAGGTTTGGGAACAATCCTAGTGAATGGCCATGGCGCGGCGCGTCTGCAGACCCTGCCACTGCATCCAACAATACATTGGATGGGCTGGACGTACTTTATCCCACCCACTCTTTAAACGAGGAGGGCAACTTTATGTTTCAATTTGGAGGGCATAGTGGTATTGTGCTGGGCGGATACGACCATGTCGTGAAAAATTGTTATATTCAGTATTCCCATTGTAATGGCATCTCTGTCATGGGCTATCGGCACAAAATCACCAACAATGTCATTGAAGATGTCGCCTACAACGGCCGTGAAGGCTCTGCGGTTCAGTGTATGTTAAATTCGTACGACCATGATATTGGTTATAACACCGTACGCAGGTGCGGCCGCAGCGGATTTTCGGTAAGGGGAGGTTCGAACAGCGACCCAAATAATTTAGTGGCTCGTTTTCACCATAATGATATATCACAGTTTATGCTCCAGGACAATGACGGGGGAGGATTTTATGTTGTGGGTTCAGATGCTGATGAAGATGATAATTACAATTGGCTGCGTATTGACCATAACTATATTCATGACGGTAACAATGCATATATCAATTCAGGTATTTATTTTGACGTGGGACACAAAAATGCCATAATTGACCATAATGTTATTGATGACGTGTGGTCAACTTTCCATTTTAATGATACAGAGGGAACATTGCACAATATGTTGATTTACAACAATACTGCAATATGTAAAAACATAACGTCAGGATACATATCCGGGCCATTTAATTTTAGTGGCAACAGGGCCAAAACCGGGTTTGTGGTAAAAAACAATATTGCTGTATTGAAAACTCCGCCCAGTGCACCGAACTTCCATATTTACCAAAATGAAGACCATTGGAGCGTGGCTGATTTTTCCAGTAATGTACTCGGCGATGAAGATCCTCATTTTGTCAGTTATCCCGATGATTTACAATTGACATCCTCTTCAACCAATTGCATAGACCAGGGAGAAACCATACCGGATTATACAATAGAAGGAACAACAGTACCTGCCTATAATGACCCCATGTCCGGTTCAGCCATTGATATTGGTGCTTATGAATACGGACAGCCCAAATGGGAGGTTGGGGCTAATCTTGATAAATACACCCTGACCATCCAATCAGACCATGGAACAGTAAGCCCCCCATCCGGGTCAAAATATAAAGATAACGAAACAGTGAATGTAGAAGTGACCCAGGAAGATGCGGGCTATGCCTTTAGCCATTGGACAGGGGATGTGCCCTCTGGCAGTGAAAACGATAATCCTGTTACCATTACCATGGATGCTGATAAAAGCCTTACAGCTAATTATTCGTCAGTTACCACATGGGAGTTAACAACAGATAATGATGGGAATGGAAGTGTAGTATTGGATCCATCAGGTGGTACTTATAATGATGGCACCGATGTAGAAGTCACTACAGAACCCAATAACGGCTATGTCTTTGACCACTGGACAGGCGATTTTCCAAGCGGTGATTCACAAGAAGATACGATTACCATCACCATGGATGCTGATAAATCCATTACAGCTAATTTTGTTTTAATCCCTACAGTCACAGCCGGAAGCAATTCGCCGGTGTGCGCAGGAAACAGTATTAATCTGACAGAAAGTGGAGGTGATGCAGATGAATGGGATTGGAGTGGCCCGGATGGATTCAGCTCTACAGTTCAAAACCCTACCAGGAGTAATGCAACAACTGCCATGTCAGGCGACTATTATGTGACCATCACCGATACAGACAATAACAATCACACGGCTATAGATACAGTCACGGTAACCGTGGTAGAGGACGATGTAACCCTGTCCATTACCGACCCTGACCCTGCATGCCCCTCGGTTGACCTGACTGACCCTGCAGTTACAGAAGGCAGTACCGGTGGAGGGAGTTCGAAAGAATATGAATACAGTGATACTTCATTCATAGATTATTTTAAAGGGACACGGATAAATGATGAAATTTATAAATTATGTAAGGTAAATAGTGGAAATGATACTGTTTTCTCATGGATACAGGATGATTGGGTTAATGGATTTATCATTCAAAATAATGACATGTTAAAAATTGGTAATGCAGGAAAAAAATTTGGAAATATTAATCTTTATTTTGACAGCACAAGCACAATAGACCTTTCAGTAAACCCTGTTGTATATCTTGAGGCAAAATCAACCACCGCATTTACATTAGAAATGCGACTCCGGGATTCTGATGGAGAAAGTACATGGAGTCAGTATACCGTTGATTTTACAACAGACTGGCAAACATTTGTATATGATGTATCAGGAGCATGGAATGTGGATTTAAGTATAATAGACCATTTAAATTTTGCCAGGACAGGTGATAATATAACTGTTGACACCTTATATTTCAGGCTTGTTGCCCTGGGAGATACAACCTTTAATACCGGAGGTAGTCAGAGTTTGACTTATTGGGAAGATGCAGACGCTACCACAGAACTCAGCAGGCCCGACAGCGTAACCTCTGATGGTACCTATTATATAAAATTAGGGGATGGTGCTTGCGCAGAAGTTAAACCGGTTGTAG
>CAZJWE010000168.1:0-7820 GCA_964549265.1 uncultured Bacteroidales bacterium
TAGAATTCTAAAAAATAAACACTATTTTCACAAAAATTGCAGTAGTACCTATTTTAGTTCTTTTTTTTATAATTCATCCTCAAAAAATGCCTGATCTTTTTTGCTTTTGTCTTTCCCAACCCTTCAACTTCCTTTAATTCTTCTTCGGAGGCTAACATGATATTCTCGAGTGTACCAAATTGTTCGAGTAAGGCTTTTGCCAGCATAGGACCTACACCGGGTAATCCCTGAATAAAATACATTGCTTTGTTTTGTATTCGTTTTGGTTTGTATCCTCTTCGAAGATCAGGAAACCGTTCATTTAATAATTGTTGCCCGGCCATTAACAACATATCAGCAGAATCATGCGGGTTGGATGAATACATAATGGGTATCTGCCAGGATAAAGAGACTGACAACAATGCACCTTTAACTGCCTGCCGGTCTATGTCATGATGTGTAGTATACGGATTACCTTCTATTAAAATCATTTGATAATAATCTGTCTTTTTCAGATGAGAGCATTGGGAGAACAGTCGCCCCTGAATAATGGACAATACAAAATCTTCTTTTGTCTTTCTTTCAACTATAACATCATTATTTATTAAAAAATCTCCGGTTTTTAGTTTTTGCAATTCTACAAATGCCCCTTTATCTTTTAAAAGTTCCGGAATTTTAGAAGGGACCTCCCTATAATCAACAATAATTTTAATCTGGTTGCACATATTATTGCATTGAAAAATTATTATTCCTTATTAATATCCTTAAACAACACATTTCCTTTGGTTAACCACGACAAACCGAATGCCCATAGTGCAATGGTTTCGAGCCAAAATACCGGTTTATATTGTTGTAAATTAAATAAATATTCTTCCAAAAACTTCTCATTCAATCCGCTCAATACAACTGATACTATTATAATATAACCACAAATTCGGTATATCTTGTTCCGTTTTTTCTTTTGCTTTGTTGGTTCTGACTCTTTCCTTGTAAACAATACAATAGAAAAATATGCCAATGATAAAAATAATAAGCCGGCAGAAATCAAATGTAAAGTGCCGGTGAACCCTTTTTCAATTTCATGCGAAATGCATTCGGTAAAAGGGGGTTCTACAGAAGCAGGAAAAAAGGCAACACCCAATGCAAATAAACAAGCCAAATCGCCAACAATGTTATCCCGCTTGTCATATCCTTTGTAAGCAAATAAAAACAATGCAATGGCGCATAAGAATCCTACAAAAACATCCCGCATATTTGTATGATAATAGCTGCTTATGGAATTTTGTATTTCCGTGCAATGACCGGAAATCATGGAACCAGCAACCAATATAACCGGGAAAGCCACCCCAAGTATTCCCAACGTTCTTCGCAACGTTAAATATGAAATGACTAATGGATTGATATTTTTATTGGTTTCTTTACTCATAGAGTACGAAAATATGAATAATTTATTGATAAGACAAATTGTCTTGTAACATTTTATCTATAAAAACGTCTAATTTCATTATTCTTATCATGGAAGGTCAGTTTAATGCACAACTTCAGGTTTCGCAGCTTATTTTTAACGGACAAATATAGGTGGGCATCAAAATGGCAAAAATTGCCCGTTAACTTTCAAAGCTTAATGTAAATCAAACTGAAATACAAATTAAAGAATAGACAAATATTATGAAAGCAATTTTTTACTATTGCAATAATTATTGAATTTATCTTTTACTCAATAGTTAGAGTATATTTAAACTATAGACTGAGTATAATATAAAATATATGTGAAAATTGTATTTTGATATTGTATAGAGACTGTCTATTTATGTAATACTTTACCACAGTTTTATTTGTTGCAATAAAAAAAATTTATAAAATACTTCTTTCGTTTAATCTTGAGAAAAATAAATTTTCTGATTTATTTTAATTTAACAGCTGTACCATATGCCATGATTTCAGAACATCCCTGCATAACCATAGAAGTAGTGAAACGAACCTCAATAATAGCATCTGCACTATATTGTTCAGCATCTTCAATCATCCTGCGTACTGCATCATCGCGGGTTTTAGACATAAGTTCGGTATATTCAGAGATTTCTCCTCCTATAATGTTTTTAATTGCGCCAAAAATATCTCTCCCGATATTTCTTGCCCTTACAATATTTCCCCTTACCATGCCATATGTTTCAATGATCTCATGTCCGGGCACATAATTTGTTGTTACGATAATCATAAAAAAAATGTTATATATGCTTAATTATTAATTTTTTTTCTTAATTTTAAAAACAAATATAAACAATAACATGGAATATATCTTCAAAAGATTGCAACATGTGTTCAAGTATTTTTGGAAACATCATGTTTTTTTTATTCGTTTTATAATTAAATTTGTAATTCACTAATAATAGAACGATTATAAAACATGAAAGTAACATAAAAAATCATTAAAATAACAACCCATGAAAAAAGCAATTTTACTTTTTGTACCGTTTTTTTTTATCGTACTTATTCAAAATACTTTTTCCCAATGCCCATCCACCTTAATAGCAGACACTTCAGCATCATGGTATAAATATACCGGGAATTCATTTGTTAATAATTTCAATGGTCCATCCCTTAATAAAACAGATGTTTTTCATTGGCATACAGAAGGTTGGAGTGGGATAAATTTATCACAAAGTGATGGCATGCTTCACATGAAAAATGCATTCAAAAAATTTGCAAATGTGAATTTATGGTTTGACAGCACATCAGTTATTGATGTTAGTGCAACACCTTTTGTTTATTTTGAAGCAAGAGCCACTAAAGATATAAGCGGCATTGAATTTAGAGTAATCGATTCTGACGGCAATTCCACCTGGTCACAATACAAACCCAGCTTTACCACCGAATGGCAATCCTATGAATATGATTTATCCACTGCATGGAATATAGATATTTCAATCATAGACCATTTAAATTGGGCAAGCCTTGTGGATACCATTTCATGTGTTACCATATACATCCGCCATATTTCGCTTGGTGATACATCATACAAGCACACAAAATATTCAAGTGTAACAAATGTATCATGCCCCGGTGGAAGCGATGGAGCCATAGACATCGAAACAGAAAATGGTGTTGGAACGTATGAGTTTACCTGGACAACGTCTGATGGATCAGGATTATCTCCGTCTGTAGAAGACCAAACAGGTTTATCAGCAGGAACATACAAAGTGGTTGTAAAAGACGGTAATGGATGCCTGGATTCTACATCTTATACAGTCAACGATGGTATCCCGCCAGTAGCGAATGCTGGGTCAAACGAAAGTATTTGCTCTGGTGATACAACAGACTTACAAGCTACAGGAGGCTGTAGTTATCTATGGTCAACCGGAGACGGCTTAGATTCAATTGCAGTTAATCCGGGTTCAAGTACAACCTATTCAGTCACTGTTACAGATTCAAAAGGATGCATGGATACAGATGATGTAACTGTCACAGTAAACCCACTGCCAACGGCCTCAATAACCCCTAATCCTGCGAAAACGTGTGTCAATGATACCCTAAATTTGGACGGGAACCCCTCAGGTGGTGCAGGAACCTGGTCAACCCATGCATGGACAGGCGATACAGTTAACTTGTCTGCAACCAATTTGCAAACCCCTCAATTTACTTCCCCAACAACCGGAACCTATAATTTGACTTATACGGTAACAGATGATAATGGGTGTATTGCATCTGATGCAATTACGATTACGGTAAACGACAATCCTACAGTATCAGTCACTTCTGACCCTGCCGAAATGTGTGCAGGTGATACAATAAATATAGACGGCAACCCATCCGGAGGTTCAGGATCATGGACAACGCATGCCTGGACAGGAGATAACGGACCCTTATCAGCAACGAATATTCAAGCACCCGAATTTACAACGTTAAGTTCGGGCGCATACAATTTAACTTATACTGTGACCGATGACAATGGTTGTAGCGGAACCGATGATATTAGTGTGACGGTCAACAGCAATCCGTCTGCCTCAGTGGCCCCCGATCCGGCTGACATGTGTGCAGGTGATACCCTGGACATGGACGGCAACCCCTCCGGCGGCTCAGGCTCATGGACAACCCATACATGGACAGGCGATACCGGCCCCTTATCAGCAATGAATATTCAAGCACCTGAATTTACCACATTAAGTTCCGGCACCTACAATTTGACTTACACTGTGACCGATGACAATGGTTGTAGCGGAACCGATGATATTAGTGTGACGGTCAACAGCAATCCGTCTGCCTCAGTGGCCCCCAATTCGGCTGTCATGTGTGCAGATGATACCCTGGACATGGATGGCAACCCCTCCGGCGGCTCAGGCTCGTGGGCAACCCATACATGGACAGGCGATACCGTCCCCTTATCAGCAACGAATATCCAAACGCCTGAATTTACCACATTAAGTTCCGGCACCTACAATTTGACTTACACTGTGAAGGATATCAATGGTTGTACTGATACAGACAGCACTAAAGTAGTTGTCAACCCCCGGCCTACTGCTGAAGCCGGAGACCCGGATACCATTTGTGAAGGAGGAAATATTTTATTAAGGGCTTTCGGTGGTGATAGTTATCAATGGGAAGACGGCCCTGCAGAACAAATCTATGATATTAATAATCTGGATACAACGACTTTATTTATCGTAACAGCATTCAATACATACGGTTGCTCAGATACTGACAGTGTGTTAATCACAGTGAACCCTTTACCCAATACATCAGATATTTCAGGTGATGCAAAACCACCGTGCAATGCTTCCGATGTCACATATTCTGTCGATTTACATACCGGAGCACATTATTCATGGAGTGTGCCTCCGAATGCCAAAATAACTTCTGATACAATCGGTCCCGGACACAATACCATTACAGTGGATTTTAAAAGTTCTAACGGCGACATCAAAGTTTTGGAAACATCCCCGGAAGGATGCACTGGTACCCAAAAATCACTTGCTGTGTATATGGTGGGATGTGATCTGAACCCGGAGTTTAATGCCAATAATACATCTATCTGTTTTGGTGATACAGTGACATTTACCAACTGGTCAAGTGGTGAAACAGATACCTCTGTCTTTGAATGGGATTTTGGAGATGGTGCTATACCTTCTACAGCCACGGATACAGGATTGGGAACGACTGAATATAAAGTGTTTTATAGTACTACAGGACAAAAAACAGTCAGCTTGAATGTGTATGAAGGAAAAAAAGATTCACTCATCCGTACCAATTATATTACAGTAAATTCCCTTCCTGATGCCAATGCCGGTGCAAATTCTTCTATTTGCCAGGGAGATACTATAGAGCTTACAGCTACAGGTGGAACATCATATGAGTGGCAAAATCAGCCCGATATACAAACCATATCTGTAACTCCTGCTGATTCCACCCTTTATTTTGTTACGGTAACCGATGCAAACGGTTGCCAGGATAATGATTCGGTATATGTTTACGTAAACCCATTGCCAACTATAACTGCAAATGACATTGACAGTTTATTTTATAACTCGGATACTGTTTTAACTGTCACTACCGACACTGCTGATTATAGTTACAATTGGTCACCTGCTGATATGCTTCTTCCGGATAATGATACATTAAGCAATCCGAATACTGTGAACCTGACAAATGACCAAACCTATACTGTGATTGTAACGAACAACCAAACCGGTTGCTATAGCACTGATAACGTACATGTAAGAGTAACCGGTGTGCCACTTACCATCATTGCAGGAACAGATACTGCCATTGATGCAAACGTATCTATATGTTTTGGAGAACAAATCTTGCTTACAGCATTTCCATCCGGCGGAACCGAAAGTTATACTGTTAAATGGGATACTGTACCTCTTAATGATGCCAGTCTTTTGTCAAATAATACGGCTATCACAGTTTCACCGGACGAAACCACAACCTATGTAGTCGAAGCGGATGATGGTAAAGAAACTAATAAAGACAGCATCACAGTATTTGTAAATCCGCTTCCTGTTACTTCCGTACAACCGGAAGACACTACAGTTGTAAGCAATGCAACAGTTCCACTTTATGCCGAAGGAGGTACTGATTATCTGTGGCAACCCGAAAAATACCTGATAGATGATGATACATTACAATCTCCGCGCGCTCAACCTGTTGTCCCTTCTTTATTCATTGTTAGGGTAACCAATCAATACGGATGTCATGCATATGATACCATCATTGTAGATACCATGGCATGTAGATTATGGGTGCCTGAAGCATTCACGCCAAATGAAGACCAGGTGAATGATATCTTTAAAGCAGAAGGTTTTGGGATTGATGATTTTAATATGATCTTATTTAATCGCTGGGGTGAACAAATTTTTGAATCCAATAGTCTTGATGTAGGATGGGATGGTTCGCTTAATGACAACACCCAGCACATACAAAGTGTTGGATATCTTATTAAAGCAACTTGTCAGGACAATAAAACCATAATAGAAAAGAAAGGCAACATATATATAGTCAAATGATTACACCAAACCTTTTAAATTCATTCAAATACAATAATTTAAAAACAAACAATAACCAATTATATGAACCGAGCCATGACAAAATTCTTGACACACACCCAGATGATTATTTAGAAAACCACATAAATCACAAGAAGTCAACAAGGTAAACTCATGGTGAGCTCCATATGACCTTTGAAAATCAAATAATAAACATATGAAACGATTATTTATCTTACTCATCAGCGCATTTGTGTTCATGCAGAGCATGGTTGCCCAGGATTTCTTTTTTTCGCAGTTTTATGCTGCCCCACTCAGCCTGAATCCTGCATTAACAGGATTTAGTGTAGGAGATTACAGGGCTGTGCTAAATTACAGGGATGTCAATAAAGGATTGATTCCTTCCAGGACGTATATGGGCTCGTTTGACATAAAATTACTAAAACCTATAGTGCAACCGGATATTTTCGCTGCAGGCCTCACTGTGGTAAGTGACCAGGTAGCCCAAGGCAGTTTTAACAAACTATCAGTCCTGGCATCTACAGCATACCATAAGAATTTTGGAAGCAGTAAGAACCATTATATTTCTTTGGGAGCTCAATTGGGGATGTTCCAACGGCAAGCCGACCTGAATGAATACACATATCCGAACCAGTGGGACCCTGTGACAGGCTACAGTCCGTCAAACCCACGGGGCGAAGACTTTGTGACGATGGAGACCACCATTTTTGACATGAACCTGGGTGTGTTCTGGTATGGAATCATAGGAAAGACAGGCATATTTGCCGGCGGGTCATCTTTTCATATGCTCAATCCCAAAGAATCGTTCCTGAGCGATGAGAACCGCCTTATCCGGAGATATGTAGGCCATGCAGGTGCCAGCATATATTTGTCAGAAGACTTTAACCTGATCCCAAATGTTGTATTAATGTATCAGAATGCTGCCCAACAGATAGCAGCAGGTACAATGGTAGAATGGAAAATCCCGCCCACAAAATCTTCATTTAAGATAGGCGGGTATTACAGGCCAAGCGACAGGTCGGTGATTGCGTCAACGGCTGTAAAAGTAGATGACTTTGAATTTGGATTAAGCACCGATTTTTTGTCAAGAATGCAGACCTTAAGTAAAACACAAAGTGCTTTTGAATTATCCCTCACCTATTCACCTGCACCGAAAACAGTGGCAAATCTGGAGTCGGATCCTTCCAGAAGGTAAAATTTATGGTACTACCCTTATTTTAGTGGTTAAATATTTTTACAGGATCTAAAATACTGTTTAAATATAGTTGTAAATGTGGTTGAAAAGTAGTTTATATGTGGTTCAATATAAAATTAATCGTTTTGAAAGAACACAAC
>CAZJWE010000169.1:0-7806 GCA_964549265.1 uncultured Bacteroidales bacterium
TCTCATCAAATAAAAGGGCACTCCAGCCATAATCTCCCCAATACTGCCAATCCTGTACGATGTTGTCGATAGGGAATTTCAATTTTCTAAACTGTAACGCGGTCGATAATAATTCATCACGTGTCTTGTAACGTTCTTTGCATTGCCAGTAGCCATACGCCCATTTTCCGTACATGGGTGCATCTCCTGTAAGTTGTCTGTAACCTTTTATAACCCCATCGGGATTTTTAGCCGAAACAAAATAATAATCAATGATATCTCCATCTTCACACCACCATTTAAGCAGATCCATGGAATCTTTGTTATTGACTTTTTGATATGAATAATTGTCCCATAATAAACCATAAGAATTTGTGGATACCAAAAACGGAACAACGGCAACTTTATTTATCTGCACCAATTTGACAATCTTTCCTCTATAGTTCATATGGTTCTCTTGGTGTTGGCCTAACCCATATATACCTTCCCCTTTGTTTAATTTGTAATTTACCTGCATATTTAAACATGGCGTGCCAAATGTGTCAGGATTTGTTTTCATAAAAAACCTTTCTTCTGATAACAAAGAATTTTCTTCTTTCTGGAAGTTTACCAGGCCATTTTTTTTGATGTGAATGGTTAAACTTTCGGTTTTCATTATCACTGTATTCTTGTGATCAATTATTTCGAAATTTACATTTTCTTTTGGTTCTGCCACGACCGACAAGCTGTTTTTTGCAGGAAAAGTATCATTTGTTGTGCGCATTACTCTAACGATATCAGGGGTATAAACAAGCACTTTTGTTTTATATCCGTCGGATTGTATTTCAATTCCATGGTCAATAACTGTATAATCATTCTGGTTTTTACATCCATAAATTAGGATACTGACTATCAATATGGTAATGGTTCCAATTTTTTTCATGTTGAATTCTGCTGATTTAGGTGTTGTATAAAAAAGAGACAAAAAAATTAATCATTTAAAAATATTTCTATCATAATCAGAATTAATCTGCGGATTTAATCCTCTCATGCCAGGTTCTTCCATCCAATGGATACACATGATTGTTTTCAGCCCATTGGTTCCAGGTTTGTTTTAACTCTTCTACTTTTTCGGGATATTTTTTGGCCATATTATGGGTTTCGGTACGGTCGTTAGCAAGGTTATACAATTCCCATTCTCCTTTATAATCCGGTGCTTCACCAGCCAATGAGACCAATTTCCAGTCTCCAATTCGTATGGCCCTGCAGGCTTCATGTTCCCAATACAAAATATCCCGGTCGTATTGTTTTCCATGCATGGCAGGCAACAGGCTTTTTCCCTGCATGGGGATGATTGAATTGCCTTCATAAGTGGCAGGATATTCAACATTGGCCATTTCCAGGAATGTTGGCATGAAATCAATGATATGGCCTACCTGGCCATTGATGGTATTTTGTTCGATTTTGTCCGGCCAGTGCATGATAAGGGGAGTGCAAATGCCGCCCTCATATTCTGTTTTTTTATAGTAGCGAAAAGGAGTATTGCTGTAATGTGCCCAGGGTTTACGATAGGTCTCAAATGATTTTTGAGTCCCCATATCTTCCCATTTTTTTGACTTTGCAAGGTCGGGGATAGACTCGCTATCCGCACCGTTGTCTGATAAGAAAATAAGGAGTGTGTTGTTATACTGTCCTGTCTTTTTTAATGCTTCAATAATCCTTCCTATTCCCTGGTCCATGCAGTCAACCTGGGCAGCATAGATGGCCATTCTCATGTCCCACCATTTTTTTTCTTCATCGGTATATGAGTCCCAGGGAGCAATATCCGGGTCTCTTTCAGGTAATGTTGTAGTAGAATCCAATATGCCCAGCTGTATCATTCGTTGATATCTTTTTTTTCTAAGGCTGTCCCATCCTTGCATATAGGAACCCTGGTATTTTTTGATGTCTTCGGGTTTGGCGTGTAATGGCCAGTGTGGCGCTGTATAGGCTACATACATAAAAAAGGGTTGATTGGGATTATCTTGTTTATGCCGGTGTATGTATTGCACTGATGTGTCACTAATGGCATCGGTGTAATAAAAATTATCGGATGCCTCTATGTGTTGGTTACCATTAGCAAGAGAGGGCGGGTCAAAATAGTCGCCGCCACCTTTCAGGGAGCCGAAGAATTTGTCGAATCCCCGTTGAAGAGGCCAGTTGTGTTTGGGGCCGTCTTTATCTGTATATTTTTCATGTGTAACATGCCATTTGCCTGTCATATAGTTTTGGTATCCTGCTTTTTTAAGTAATTGCGGGATGGTTACACAATGGGAATTCAAATCGCCGGTATATCCTTTTTCACCTAAATCGGCAGCAGTCATCCACCCCATTCCCGTATTGTGTTGATACAGACCTGTAAGAAGCGAGGCGCGGGAAGGGCAACTTCTTGAGCTGTTGTAAAACTGGGTAAACCGCATCCCTTGTGTTGCCAATTGGTCTATGTTGGGCGTGTTGATCTCACTGCCATAACATCCCAGGTCAGAAAAGCCCATATCATCTGCTAAAATGAACAGAATATTGGGTTGTTCCGGTGTTGTTGAATTGTTTTCTTTTTGCTTGCATGCGTTGGTGCAAGCCATAATCCCGGCGCTTATTAATAAAACATTTTGTTTCATGATTACAATGATTTATCCCTTTGAATATGCATTTATTATCAAAAACAAAGATAATAAATGTAATTTGTTTACTTCTCCAACAATGGCAAAAAACTAATATTTTCGTTATATTTGTAATAATAAAACTAAACAAAAACATATGATTAAAAAAACCATTCATAAAGGAAAAATACATGAGCAAGGGAATGATTTTTTATTTTGGCAATTAAAATCATATAAAGAAAGGTTAGAAGCGGTTGAACAAATAAGACAAGAATATAACAATTGGAAATATGGTGATAAACAAAGATTTCAAAGAGTTTATACAATTATTGAACGATAACCATGTTAGGTACTTAGTTGTTGGGGGGTATGCAGTAGGATTCCATGGATATCCAAGATACACTAAAGATTTGGATATTTGGATTGAAGTTTCTGATAAAAATGCAGCTAATATTATGAACGCTTTGTATTATTTTGGTTTTAAAGATGTTGGGTTAAATAAAGAAGACTTTTTAAAAAATAACGAAATAATTCAATTAGGATATCCTCCGAATAGAATTGATATAGTTACCTCTTGTGATGGAGTTGATTTTGAGGAAAGTTATAGAAATAAAATAATTTTAACCATTGATAATATAAAGTGTTATTTTATTGATATTGAGAATTTGAGGAAAAACAAAAAAGCTTCGGGGCGGCCTCAGGACTTAGCTGATTTGGACAATTTAACACCTAAAGCATAAATTTTTTGATTGTATTTTTTACAAGTGCCAAAACGCGCATAAGCGGCCATTCAGGATGTAAACTGCTAAAAAAAAATAATAAAAATCCACGCTACAAAGTGGCAACATATTTCAGCTCAATGGCGAAGCCTTGAGCAAGCATTACCCCCAATTTGGGTTAATAAAAAATGGATTGCAGTAAGCCAAAAGGTTTATTAATAATGCTTTATATTGACCCCTATTGTTTCACGGTGAATTTTTCGGGTTAATTTGTATTCTTATTAAACACATGATACAGCACCGGGACAATAAATAACGTGAGCATTGTTGAAACAAGTAACCCCCCAATGATTGTCCACCCCAGCGGAGCCCATAGGCTACCACCTTGCAGGGTTAAAGGCAGCAATCCGCCAATGGTTGTTAAGGTGGTTAAGATGATTGGAGTAAACCGCGTTTCTGCTGCTTCTTTGATGGAGGCTATAAGTCCCTTGCCCTCGTTTAGGAGCATATTTGTATAATCTACCAAAATAATGGAATTGTTTACCACAATGCCGATGAGGCTAATCAGCCCAATGAAGGCGGTGAATGAAAAGGCGTAGCCGGTGATGAATAAGGCAAGTACAGAACCAATGACGGCCAACGGAATGGCGACAAATATGATCAAAGGCTGTTTGAATGAACGGAATTGTAGTACCAATACAGCAAATATGGCGATTAATGCAATGAGCGAAGCCGTTTGCATGCCACCAAACGTCTCTTCCCTGCTTTGGATCTCTCCTGTAAATTCGTGATGGTAGCCATTGGGCCATGCATAGTTTTGCAGCTTGTTGTTGAGGATAGCCACTACTTCATCAAGCGTATAGTCATCCAGAATATCAGCAGATAATGTTGCGCTTCGCTCCATGTTGTAATGGGTTACAATGCCTGGTGATTTTTTAAAGGTGATATTCACCATCTGCCGCAATGGGATCATTTTTCCTGAGAGGGATTTCACATATATTTTATCGAAATCATGATATTGTATGCGTTCTTTAAACGGGAGCCGTAATACAATGTCGTATTCTTTTCCTTTTTGATCCCGGAATTTTGAAACATCCGATCCATTAATGCAGGTTCTTACTGTTTGGTCAATGGTGGAGACAGGCACTCCCAACATGCTTGCTTTGTCTTTGTTGATGTCTATATAAATGTCTGTCCCTGATTTGCTTAAGTCGTTGGATACATTGAGCGTACCTTTGGTTTCTTCCATCATCGCTTCAATGTCATTTGCTATTTCGCGTAATACTTCAATGTTTTTTCCGGTGACTTTGATTTCGAGGGGTGCACTGATGGGTGGCCCTTGTTCCAATACTTTTACTTTGATTTTGGCGCCCGGATAATCATGAAAAGTATTTCGCAGTTGATGGACAAGTTTATCGAACTTCCATTTATCATATTCTTTAAGATGAATAAATAGTTCGGCATAGTTTTTATCATGTTTCCGGGGGAATATATTATAATATATCCGCGGATTTCCTCTTCCAACATTGGACGCATAATGGGTGATGAAATCAATGGTATCCAGCACATTTTCTACATCCCGTGCAACGGCATTGGTCATGTCTATGTTCATGCTCTCTGGAGTGGTCACCCGGATTAATAGCTGAGGCTTTTCGGATTTTGGGAAATAGCTGACCCCGACATAATTGAAAAAGATAAACAATGAAATCCCGAACCCGGCCAATGCAATGGATAATGTTTTCCCCCTGTTTTCGAGTGCATAAGATAATGTTTTGCGATACGGCCCGGTGATGAACCATTGCAGTCGTGTTTTCAGATTTTTTTTCTGTTGCTTACCCGTGTTCTTTTTTAAAAATATGCTTGAAAGGTATGGTGTAAGTGAAAGCGCTATCAGCAATGAAGAAAGCAATGTAAAGATGACGGTTACAGGTAGGCTTTTGATAAACATCCCTGCTTTGTCGGGCATCATAATGATGGGAATGAATGCCAGCAGGGTGGTTACCGTGGCACTTACAATAGGCCATGCAAGCTGTGAACTGGCTTTTATAGCAGCATCTTTGCGTTTGTGCCCGTTTCGAATAAATCGTTCAATGTTTTCCACAATAACGATGGAATTGTCTACTAATAAACCAAGCGCAATCACTAAACCTGCAATGGAAATTTGTTGAAGCCCGAATCCTGCAAGGTCAATAAACCCAAGGCCCATCAAAATAGAAAGTGGGATGGCAATAATAACCATGAATGATTCGCGGTACCCAAGAGATAAAAAGATAAAAATTCCCACCAGTATGATTCCCTGGACCAGGTTTCCGATAAACCCGTTGATCCTGTCATCTACGCTTTCGGTTTGGTTGAACACTGTTTCCAATGCAATGTCTTGTGGTAATTGGGTTTTATATAATTCAATCATTCCTTTCATGCCATCCCAAACATGGAATATATTTCTTCCTTCTTTTTGTTGTACAGTAAGGTAAATGGCTCTTTTTCCATTATATCGGGCATAATAATTGATGTCTTCATAATCAAACGATACCTTTGCAATATTGTGTAAATAAATATTTTGTCCTTTGTATGATGAAACCACGGTGTTTCTTATTTCTTCAAGGGTTTGGTATGACCCGCTTGTTTTGATGCTAAAGCTTTTGTTCCCGAGTTTTAATGACCCGCCCGGAATATTGGCATTATTGCTTTGTATGGCCTTGGCTACATGGTCTATTGAGATATTCATGTGAGCCATCTTTTCTATATTCAGCGATATCCTTACTTCCTGATCGGGGATGGCAAACAAGAGGACTTTCTTGATGCCGCTGGCACGTTCTATTTTTGTTTTAAGTTGATCGGCATATTCTTCTAATTTTCTGTATGATATACTATCAGATACAAATGCAAGCTGCAGCATATTTACATCTGTGGTTTTCCACTGGTTGATGTCTATGCTGTATATGTCATTGGGTAATTGGTTTTTAATATTGCTTACTTGTTGTACTACTTCATCAAATTTATCGTCTGCATCTGTGCTAAAATTAAATTCAACGGCAATGGATACAATTCCGTTTTTTATGGTGGTGTTGATTCGTTTTATATCTTCAAGTTCATTCAAGGCTTCTTCTATGTGGTCAGCCACCAATTCTTCAAGGTCAATGGGATCGGTACCGGGGTAAATGACTACAATGCTTGCACCAGGAACCTGAATCGGCGGGTCTTCTGTACGTGGCATTGAAAAATAGGATGACAATCCCATGGCCAATAGCATGATAAATATCACGATGGTGAACTGATAATGATCAACTGCCAATTTTGTGAAAGATGTTCTCATCTGTTTTATTTTTTATCTTCTGAATACTTAATTCTGACTTCTGTATTCTTAATAAAATTCAATCCTCGTTTTATTAAAAATCTTAATCATGCTGTATTTTTATTTCTTTTTTAGCGTCAATATAATGAGAGCCTGCTGTAATGATTTCATCACCTTCATTGAGGCCTGTTGTGATAAAAATTTGTTCACCTTTTATTTCTGCTACTTTAACGTTTCGTTTAACCGGTTTTTGATTCACCACTTTATAAACGTATCCTGTGTTACCGGTGGCTTCAATCATTGCATCTATCGGGATGGTCAGGTAATTTTCACGTGTAGAAGGATAAATGTCTATGGTGGCAATGAGTCCTGATATAAATGAGGGTGGAGAATGACTAAGGGTAACTTCAACGTTGAGTGTATTTGTATATGGGTCTGTTGAAGAAGGGATTAACGATACATATCCATTGAAAATTTGTTGCGGAAATGCATCAAATTGAATGACGCTTGAATCATTAATCGTTAGTTTTATTGCATCTTTACCTGTTATGGCGGTTTTGATAATCCAGTTTTTATTGGTAGAGCCAAACAATATCACCGGATGGCCGGGGCCTGTTAATTCATTGGGTTCTGCTATGATTTTTAAAATACGTCCATCAGAAGGCGCTGTTATTTTAGAGTGACTGAGATTGAATTCTGCGGTTTGCATATCCGCTTTGGCTGCTGCCAGTGCTGTCTCTGCATCCTGATAGTTTTCAAGCGTGGCAACAGTATCGTTGTATAATGCTTCAATCCTTTTGTAATCCCGCTTTGCTTTATTGTGCATTGCTTTTGCTTTATCAACCTGTGCTTGTATTTCTGTCAGGTCAAGTTGGGCAAGGATATCTCCCTTTTTTACCTGCTGGCTTTCAGAAACATGTATTTTTTCAATAATACCTCCGGTTTTAAAGCTGAGTTTTATTTCCTGGTTAGAAGCCAGCTTGCCGGATGTATGAACAGGAAAACTGGTGGTGGATTTTTTAACTTTTACCGTTTTCACCTGTACTTTATCAGATAAAGGGTCATCAGCCTGTTGGTTTTTACATGATGACATTCCCAGTATAAGAGCAATTGTTATGTAGAAGAATGGTTTCATATGTTTTTATTTTTTATTTTTCAAAGGTCATATGGAGCTCGCCATGAGCTTAATTTGCTG
>CAZJWE010000170.1:0-7725 GCA_964549265.1 uncultured Bacteroidales bacterium
TTCTTTCAAAACGATTAATTTTATTTTAAACCACATTTACAACTATATTTAAACAGTATTTTAGATACTGTAAAAATCTTTAACCACTAAAATAAGGGTAGTACCTTTTTTTTTAAAATATCATTTGCATTTAAAAAAAAATAGCATATTATTGCCTAATAATAATTCAAGTTTTCTTAAACAACCTTGTGAAACTTGACAGTTTGAAATTTAAGTATTTCAGTGTTTTTCGCCAAATACAACCCCTCCTGATGAATCCCTTTCAGCCCCTGTGACAGAGGCCAGGCAATTGATTTCTCCACGTATCCGTAAAGTGCCTAGCAAAGCAAAGATTAGTGCCTCTTTATAAGATACTATTGTGTCATCAGGAATATGAATATGAGCATTGCTTTTGTCTTTGATCAACCGGATTAAAAATGTATTGAATGCCCCGCCTCCTGTAACCAGCACCTTTCCATTGGGGAGAATGTTATGAATGATGTTGGTGATTTGTTGGGAAATGTGTTCATACGCGGTTCTCAAAGCGGTTGGTGTTTCAGGTGCATACTTTTCTAAAACAGGCAGCATATAGATTTCAAACCATTCGCGGCCCAAGGATTTTGGAGTAGTGATGTGGTAATAATCCAGATCATTGAGTTCTTTTAACATATCATGATGTATCGCTCCCATAGACCCAATGATACCATCTTTGTCAAATGCGTGTCCGGTTTGATGCACAAGGTTGTTGATCAGCATATTGCAAGGACAAATATCAAATGCCTGCATCTGATCATTTTGAGAATATGAAATATTGGCAATCCCCCCCAGATTTAAACAAATATCGTATTCTTTAAATAAAAGTTTGTCCCCAACAGGCACCAGTGGAGCGCCTTGTCCGCCCAATGCAACATCAAGGGAACGAAAGTCTGTGATGGTTGAAATTCCTGTTTCTGCAGCAATAAAGGCTCCATTGCCGATTTGGAGTGTAAATCTGTTTTCGGGTTGATGAAACACAGTATGTCCGTGAGAAGCAATGTAATCCGGTTGAATGGATATATCTCTCAAGAATTCTTTCACCATTTGGCCTGTAAAGTGCCCAAAATCATTATGCAACCTGTACAGTTCAACAGCATTTGTCAATCCTGCTTCAGATAATCGTTTTTTCCATGTATCAGTATAATCAAATGTTTGTGCTTTAAGAATTTTATATTTCCATGCATTATTTTCAAGCAAAAACCTGCATAAAACCATGTCAAGGCCATCCAATGATGTGCCCGACATGGTCCCTAAGATGGTGTATTCTGACATATGTGTTGTTTTAGTTAATGTTTGGATCATAATGTCCGCTAACTTCGTTACGCTTGCCCCAAAATTGTTCATTTACATCAGTAAACTGCGCTTTTTGGGGCTGCGCAAGCCTCGTTATCGAACATTATGATCCAAACACTTGAGTTTATAGACAGACAATAGTGTCTGTCCTTAAATTAAAGTGTTTTTTTTATTCTTATGATCATCAAATGATAATACTATCCGGGTTCATCTAATAATAAAATGTGGAATGATATGATGCAACATTATTTTTTTCGTCAATCACAAATAATTCAAGTGTATGTTGTTGATTTTTTTGCAGACGTTCTTCATCAATAAAATACATAATCTTATCATTTTTATAATCATATTCAAATAAGGCCCATTGGTTGTCAATGTATCCGGTGTACTCTGCAATTTCTGTGAGTTCGTCGGTTGCTTTAAAAGCAATCATCTCACCCTTTGCATACTTCGTTTTGTTGGGATGAGTGGGGGTGATTTCAGGAGCAGTGGTGTCAATTGAAATGGCAAATTCACCTAATTCTCTTACAAATGCAGTGATATATCCATCTGAATAAGAATATGACCCGCCCATAGACTCATATTCACCATCCTCATCAATTTTAACAATCAATGCATTGTCTTGTAACTCTTCATCAAGCATATTGGGTTGAATCGACAGGGTAATGTATTTTTGGACAGGGGTATATTGATTGTGTATAATGTGAATATCAGAAAACATATTTTTTTCGGGTTGCTTTTTGGCATATTGAAATTTCAATGTATCATAAAGTGAATTTTTAGGGAATTTGATGCTTATGCCTGTATCTGAAAAATGATTTTCTTGATTAAATGGTATGAGCATTGTATAGTTAGTATCTGAATTGACATGGACGGAGTCGTCCTGCATTTTGTTTTTGACTAAAAAGGAAATGCTTGAAGTATTATCATATACGTCTTTAACATTGTACTGAATATGATGAACATTGGTGTCATTGAAAACAATGCTTCCATCTCCTTTTATTTCTTTATAAATATTTAATGGGTTGTTGGGTTGGACAAACGATTTTTGAATCTTATATTTCCAGCGTTGTTTTGCTTCATAATCAATAAGGCTATTGATATATCGCGTTTCATTAAATGCAAATTCATCAATAATATGGTAATAATGACGGCTCGAGTCAATCAGCAATTCAATAGAATGGATTCCACACCGGTTTCTTGATCCATTATGATAGTCATAGGTCTCAATTCCAAATCCGATTCTTCCACTTACTTCAACCGGTTGATTTTCTGTGATTTTATAAAGCCCATTACTTCCGGTTGCTTTAATGATTGCTTTTTTGGGTTCACCATTGACAAAACTGTTATTTGCCAATGGATAAATAGCTGTACGGTAAATTCTGGGATGTATTTCATCTTTAATTTTTATTCCCAGTTTTAATGGATTCAATGGATGTTGATTTACAGAATTTCTGATCTCAAAATGAAGATGGGGGCCGAATGAATACCCTGAATTTCCTGAATACCCAATGATTTCTTTCTTTTTAACAGGAAATTCTCCGGGATCTGGAAACAAATCAACAACATGGCTTTCTTTTTCATATTGTTTTGTTTTAACATATTGTTCAATATTTTCTGTGAATCTGTCTAAATGGCCGTAAACACTTGTGTATCCATTATCATGTGCAATATAAAGTGCTCTTCCATAGCTTTTAGAGGTGATTTTTATTCTCGATACATATCCGTCTTCTATAGATTGTACTGTTTTTCCGGTAACACCCTGGGTTTTGATGTCTATTCCGGAATGAAAATGATCTGTGCGCAACTCACCAAACGTGCCGGATAAATAGATAGGGATTCTTACAGGAGAAACAAAATAATTGGATGCTTTCTCCGTTTGACTATAGGTATGAACAGAAAAACTAATTAAGAAAAGTAAAAAAACAAATTTGAATTGGTACATATTTAAAAATTTTTAATTCAATAGCAAAACTATTTGCGTTGTAATAGACTTCAAAAATAAATTTATTTTAAGTATATTTATATAACTTAAACAACTTTTGATAATTTTGCATAATATTGAATTTATTTTATATTTGTATTAATAAATTATAATGATTGAAACGAATCATAAATTAATTGTCGAATTAAGTGAAAAGATCAACACAATCATATCACTGTATGAAGGTCAAAAAAGTGAATTAGAAAAACTTCAAAAAGAACACAAAGAGCTTAAAGAAACGCTTGAATTGAAAGAAGAAAAAATGAATGAATTACAAAATAAATATGAAAACATCAAAATATCAAAAAAAATTTCAAACAACGAAGAAGATGATGCTTTAATGAAAAATAAAGTAAATCATTTGGTGCATGAGATTGATAAATGTATAGGATTATTAAATCAATAATACATGGAAGAAGATAAATTGTCCATACGTGTGGCTATAGCTGATAGATATTATCCCTTAAAGATTAACAGGAATGATGAAGAGAAAATCAGAAAAGCCGCAAAACGTATTAATGATAAAATAACACAATATAAAAAGCGCTATAAAGACAAAGATAATCAGGATTTTTTATCAATGGCAACGTTGCAATTTGTAACAGAGCTCATTGAAAAAGAAGAGAGTAAAAATGATCTGGAACCAATTATGGATGACATCCGAGAACTCAATGAAGGACTCGATGCATACTTAAATAAAGGAGACAGCGTTCTTTAAAATATTGATACGAGATTAACCCGTATTGTTTCTTCATCCTTTTGGAAACTCAGCACCAATACAATTGAGGAATATCTCAGTTTGTGTAGGACAGGCCGCAATCGTAATGATTCTCTTAAATGAGACAGCGGAAGCCCAAAGCAAAGTGGTACCCTCTTCCATATTAAATATGGAGTTTTCTTTAAAAGTTTGTAGAATACAATGCGGGTTTTTTTATGCAAAATATTAACCAAACATAAATTATATAAAATATGGAAACAAATATATTAGGTATTGTTAGTCAAATAAACACTTCGGTCAATTATATTTCATTGATAATAGGTTTTGTAGGCGGTGCAGGAGTGTTTTTCTTATTATGGTTTATCATCATAAAAAATAAAGCAAAAAGCATAATACGCGAAGCAGAATCAGAAGGGGAGGTCATTAAAAAAGATAAAATCCTTCAGGCAAAAGAAAAGTTTTTACAACTAAAGTCAGACCACGAAGAATACATTAAAAATAAAAACAATAAGATCAGTGAGACGGAAAACAGGATCAAACAAAAGGAACGCGACATCACTCAACGATTAAAGGATTACGAGCAACAAAAAAATGAAGTGGAATCAGTCAGGCAAAACCTCAACAGCCAAATGGAATTGATTGAGCGGAAAAAATCTGAACTTGAAAAAATCCATAAACAACAAGTAAGGCAATTGGAAACTATTTCGTCGCTTTCTGCCGATGATGCTAAAAATCAAATTATTGAGTCATTAAAAGATGAAGCCAAAACCGAAGCCATATCCTATGTTAATGAGATAATGGATGAGGCCAAAATGAATGCCAATAAAGAGGCCAAGCGAGTAATATTACAGGCAATGCAACGCATTGCTTCCGATACAACTGAACAAAATGCTGTAACAGTATTTAACATTGAGAATGATGAATTAAAGGGAAGAATCATCGGAAGGGAAGGCCGGAACATCAGAACTCTTGAAGCTGCTACAGGTGTGGAAATCATTGTAGATGACACACCAGAATCAATCATTCTTTCGTCGTTTGACCCGTTGAAAAGAGAAATTGCACGGCTGGCACTGCATCAATTAATTGAAGACGGACGGATACATCCTACACGTATTGAAGAAACCGTAGAAAGAGTGAAAAAACAAGTAGAAGAAGAAATTATTGAAACCGGAAAACGAACAACTATTGACGTGGGAATACACGGGCTCCCTCCAGACATTGTAAGAATGCTCGGTAAAATGAAATACCGCTCATCGTATGGGCAAAATTTATTGCAGCACTCTAAAGAAGTGGCAAATCTCAGCGCCATCATGGCTTCAGAATTAGGACTTAATACAAAACTTGCCAAACGTGCAGGACTGCTTCATGATATTGGAAAAGTCCCTGATGACCAACCGGAATTACCTCATGCTATTTTGGGTATGAAACTGGCAGAAAAATACAAAGAAAAACCGGAAGTAGTGAATGCCATTGGAGCCCACCACGAAGACATTGAAATGACTTCACTGATCGCTCCGATTATCCAGGCATGCGATGCCATATCAGGTTCTAGGCCGGGGGCCAGGAGAGAAGTGGTTGAATCATACATTAAGCGTGTAAGTGACCTTGAAAATTTAGCACTCTCATACCCAGGTGTTACGAAAACCTTTGCAATTCAGGCTGGTAGAGAGCTCAGGGTGATTGTAGGAAGCGAAAAAATATCTGACAAAGAGGCATATACTCTTTCACATGAAATTTCTAAGAAAATTCAGGACGAAATGACTTACCCCGGTCAAATCAAAGTGAATGTGATCAGGGAGTCAAGAGCTATTAGTTATGCCAAGTAACAGGATATAAATATTTATCCTGCATTTTAATACTCAAATCATATACGTTTTATATATTTGGACTGTTTTTTGAGGGTTATTCAAAAAAAGGAATAACCCTTGAAAATTATTTTATTTTTTTAAATACACTCTTTAAATTAAAATGATAACTTAATGTTGAGAGTTATTTAATTTGCTCCAAACCCACACCCATGCTCATGCCAATAACTAATCAACTAAACAAATCAACAGCAAAATGATATTTGCAGAACAAAAAAAAATAGATGAAATATATTCAATGATCCGGGATTATAAAAATCTACTGATACTGGGTTGTGGAACATGTACAACTGTATGTATGAGTGGAGGCGAAGAAGAAGCCGATATCCTGGCATCAAAAATAAACATTAAATTCCCCGACATTCAAATTAAGACCATTACCATAAAAAGACAATGCGATAAGGAGTTTATTGAAGAAATACAGGAAGAGGTAAAGGATTCAGATGCTATTTTATCATTGGCATGTGGAGCCGGAGTTCAGATGGTAGCAGAAATGTTTGAAAATATCCGGGTTTTGCCGGGACTTAATTCTATGTTTGTCGGAACGAATGAAGGCGAAGCCACCTGGCAACAGCGCTGTTCGCTATGCGGAAACTGCCTGCTCGATAAAACAGGCGGGATATGTCCTGTTACAATGTGTCCGAAAGGACTGTTAAATGGCCCTTGTGGTGGGATGTCTGATGGAAAGTGTGAAGTCAACCCTCAAAACAGCTGTGTATGGATGTCCATATATCAACGATTGGAAAAACAAGACAACCTGGAACAACTGTATTCTATCTTTCCAATGAAGAATTATCAACATTCCCATTCGCCGCAACAAGTTACAAATGCTAAAAAAGACCTTGAATAGGAGAGTAATGTATGACCCAACAAAGTAAATTTAAACACGTTTTGGATTCGGGAATGTTTACTGTAACTGCTGAAATAGGCCCTCCGAAGGGTGCTGATACAAAAAAAATCATAGAGCATACGCAGTTATTGAAAGACCGGGTGCACGCAATAAATGTAACTGATAATCAGAGTGCTAATATGAGAATGGCATCATTAGGGGCTTGTGTTATTATTAAGCTACATGGAGGCGAACCGGTTTTTCAAATCACATGCCGTGACCGCAACCGCATGGCTATTGGATCGGATTTATTGGCAGCCAAAGCATTGGGAATACATAATGTGTTGTGCTTAACAGGCGACTTTATGAATGTAGGAGACCACATTGATGCTGCTCCTGTGTTTGACCTTGACTCTGTGCAACTCATACAGGGTGTCCACAATATGTCAAAAAGCGTTGATTTTGGTGGAAATAAAATGGATGAACCGGTTGACTTTTATTGCGGAGCAGCTTATTCTCCATCTGCACATCCGCAAGAACTTCAGCTGATTAAAATGGCTAAAAAAATTAAGGCCGGAGCACAATTTGTTCAAACGCAAGCTGTGTTTGATAAAGGGCCATTACTTGAAATGAAGAAACACAACATATTCAGTGATACCAAAGTGCTTGCAGGGATTTTGTTGTTAAGCAGTCCCGGCATGGCTAAATTTGTCAATAATAACATACCCGGCATCAATATACCTCAGCCACTGATAAAAGAACTCTCTGATGCGCCCAAAGGAACAAGATTGAACAAAGGTATTGAGATTGCTGCACGGTTTATCCGTGAGCTTAAAGAAGAAAAAATATGTGATGGCGTGCATATTATGGCCATCGGCAAAGAAGAAGCAGTCCCTGAAATTCTCAATCAAGCAGGAATAAGAGATTTTTAAAACACACAAGCATGATTATTCAACAGATATTGTATTAAGGGGACTTCTAATAATTCCTTTGCATCAAAATTTTCAGAATTTTTCATAGA
>CAZJWE010000171.1:0-7709 GCA_964549265.1 uncultured Bacteroidales bacterium
TCACAATGGCCGAATCGTCTATGATTAATATGCTGTGTTTTTTCATTGTTTAGTTGTTGAGTTGTTTAAGTAATTAATTCGTATTTGTTTATTATTTGTGGTCGCTGAAAATCTATTACAAAGGGACTTTAGAGACAAACACTAATTAATCTGTTGTTCCGCATTGCTTATATACAAGTGTATCATCTACATACCTGTAATTGGCAATACGCTTGCAAAATTCTTTGAATCCTGTTTTGTTGGATACATAATAGTGATATTTGTCGAGTTTGTCTTCTATAGCTGAAGGGTTGCATGTAAACCCGTGTTCATCTATGTATTCATGCGTGACAGCAATGGCCACCTGATGCTGAAATTGTTCTTCAATACTGCCGGTACCCAAATAAAACGATTCATATAGTTGTGGATCTTTTGTTTTTTGCGGACACGGGGTGAATTTGCAATGACGGGGCTGGGCATCACCAAGTGTGCAGTGCTTTTGTGCATCAAAAAACACACAATGAATATTTCTATATAGCTTGAATGTACCGGATAATTGACTGATCTGTTGTTCTAATTTTTGATCAAACAGCGTTTGCCATGATATGTTTAGTTTTTTTATGATGCGCTTCATATCAGGAAGGGTTACCAATGTCTCTTTGGCACACGCCCCTTTGTTCGTACATGTTTTACAGTTATAGATCATGCCAACCGGATGATTGTTGGGAAGGCGTGCCAGTTTTAATTTTTGATCCTGGTCTGTCACAATATTGTCATATATGCTCAACAATGATTTGTTAAAGTCCTGCTCGTGCCATTCTGTCCCATTGCGTTCAATGTATTTACGGGTAAGCTGAGATGCAACCGATTGCTCCCATAATTTTTGTTTTTGAGCTGTGGTAGTACAGTTCGATGTCCAGGGCATCACATTTTCTTCCTTTTTATTATTGCAAAAGAAAAACTCACAGGTACGGGGTTTGAACTTATGAACAGAACATTTTTTTGTTTCATCTAAGAATACACATGAATGGTCTGGTTTTTTAGCAATCATAAACAAGCCGCTTTTTTGCGATATTCCTTGCTGGATATAGTTGTCAAACGCCGTCCTGTCGTCAATATTCAAATGGCTCGCAAGCCTGTGAATATCCAGAATGGTTAATGGTATTTCATAATAGCAGCATTGGCCGCATGCAGTGCATTGTGTCATAATTGTTTTATTAGATGTTACGTGTTTATTATTTGTGATACATGTTGTCTTTTTATATATTTCATCAGCACTTCCCCTGTTGAGGTCCGGAATAATATCTTTCTTCCCTGTTGGCTTCCTGTACTTTGGCCAACAATCCGGATCCCTTCCTGTCTGAGTATCTGGTGTGCGATGTCTGTGTTTTTTTGCCCTATGCGAAACATCCCATTGGTTGCCTTGATCACTTCTGCGCCTCCAAATACTTTTGCAATTAAATCTTTTTTTGAAGCTCCATGATCAATCATCTTTTGGATTAGTTTTTCAATGGCGATATTTCCAAATTTGGGAGAAGGGAGCTCTTTCCCATTCCACAAAGGCAGCATATAATGGTTGATCCCTCCTATTTGTCGGCACCGGTCGTAAAGGCATACGGATACACACGAGCCCAGTACTGTCACCACTTCACACGCCTGTGTACTGACAAATATTTTAGACGGATTTAGAAAATATGAATGGTTATTATTCATCTGTTTATTTTTACTTTATATTTTTATCATTAGATATTGATAATATGCTCATTTTCAAACTATAAATAGTCAGAAATACAATCACACATATTAAAATATTTCTTTTTCTTCGTCAAAAAATACTTCATTGCCATTGGACGATGTCTGTCCTACCAATTCTGCTGAACAATCTTCTGGAAGTTCGACTCTGAATTCTGCTCCCCCATTCACATGTTGTAATTCAATAACACCTTCCATCATTTCGAGAATGCCTTTGGTCACAGCTAATCCAAGTCCCAATCCTTTATTTTCGGAGTTGATGGAATGATTAACGCGGTAAAAACGGTCAAATATTTTATCACTGCTTTCTTTGCTAATGCCAATCCCTTGATCTTGAATAGCAAACGAAACATACTGATCAGTAATTGAAAGAGATATAACGATTTCACTATGTTCAGGACTGAATAATATTGAATTGCTCAGTAAATTTGAACAGACAAGCTGAAGTTTGTCCGGGTCGGTTTTGAAAAATTCCTGATCTCTTTTAGATGAAGTATTTGTATGCAGAAATTTAATATTGATATTTTTTTTCCTGCTTAGCTTATCATAAGTATTAATAACATTCTGAAACAAATCAATCACTTTGACATTTGATATTTCAGGAAAAAACTCACCGGCTTCGAGCTTGGCTGCGGCAAAAATATTTTTCAACTGAAAATCCAGTTCAAATGCTTCTTCATGGATCATCCGGGCAAATTCCTTCATTTTCTCATAATCTTCTTTCTTCATATTCATCAAATGTTCTGTAAGTCCGAGTATGGAGGCAAACGGATTGATGATATCATTGGTGATATTGGAAATAAAGTGACTTTTCATGGATTCGGATTCTTCCAGTTTTTGATTAACAGAGACCAGTTTGTCTGTCAAATGACGAAGTTCTTTTAATGTCTCTGTGTTTTGACGAAACCGCTTTTGCAGTTCATCCAACAATTGTTGGTCTGTTAATTTACTCATGATGCTATGATTTAAAAGGTTTTTTGAAATATGGTTGGTTTTATTTGGTTCAAAGGAAGCCGCATGCCAATAATGGACTCACTGTGGCCTATGATCAGGTGTCCATGAGGCTTGAGCTTTTTGCATAATTGGCTGAGAACCTGTTCCTGTACTTCACGATTAAAATAGATGAGGGTGTTCCGGCATAAAATGATGTCATATGTATCATTGATTTTATATTTTTCTTCTAATAGGTTGAGTGTAAAAAATTTGACATAGGTCTGCAAATGAGGTACAACCTTGACAAGTTTTTTTTGCGGGTCTGCATTTTTTAAAAAATATTTTTTCTTGATATTCATGGGTATTTGGTTTGTTTTGGCAAGAGGATAAATGCCTTTTTGCGCTGTTTTGATGCTTTCTGCTGATACATCACAGGCAGATATTTCAAAATCAAACTGAAACCCCTTTGATTTTTCTTCCAGTAAACTGATAACCATTGTATAGGGTTCTTCTCCCGTGGAACATCCGGCACTGAATATTTTTATTTTTTGATTCATCCGGTGCCTGGTTAATTTTGGAAGCACGGTTCCTGTAATGAAATCGAAATGTTCTTTTTCCCTGAAAAAATCGGTTTTATGGGTGGTAACAACATCAATCATATTTTGTATCTCGTCTGTATTTTCTGTATGAAAAACATATTCAAGGTACTCTTTATACGTATTCATATCCAGCACTTTCAATCGTTTATTTAACCTGCACTGGAGCATTAACTTTTTTTGCTCCGGCATCTTTACGCCATAATTGGTTTGGATGAACCGGCTTAATTTATTAAAATCAGCAGTGGATAATGTGTCATCAATTGTATGATTCTTATTTCTGCTTTCTGTTACTATGTCTGTGTCTTCAGACATCAAAATAGTTGTTCCCATTGGATTTAAATTTTAGTTTATATGTTAATATGATCTTGTTTTCTTGTTTTGGTATATTGAATCATCATCTTATTCAATAATTCTTCTGCAGCAACGGGTTTGAGAACAAAATCGTCCCATATTTTATTTTCCGGTGCTGTATCATCATTATAAAATGAAAACCCTGTCTGCATAATGACAGGTAATTCCGGGCGCATTTTTTTTATTTTTTCTGTTGTTTTTATGCCATTCATATCCGGCAGTTGAATATCCATTAATACCAGATTTATATCTTTTTGATTTTTAAGATAATTGATTGCCATGTGTGCATGGTTTGCCACATAAGTATTAATATTATGCTCATCAAATAATTCCTGTAAATAGTACAATGATGGTTCATCGTCTTCAACAATAAGTGCATTGATATCATTCAATATATTCCTGTCTATGGCCGGGTATGTAATTTTTTCTTGTGGGCTATTTGGTTGTTCATAAGGAATTGAAAAATAAAAAGTAAGGCCTTTCTCCCGTCCGGTTTCAAACCGTAATGTGCCTCCTACTATATCTAAGATATAATTGCATATAATCAATCCCATTCCACTTCCATTATTATAAGATTGAAAACTATTTTTTTTAGTAACGCCTTTGCAAAACATTTCTATTTGTTGTGAATTATATTGTGTCCGGGCATCTTGTACAAAAAAAGTAATTTTTTGGTTTTCAGGGGTGTAGTAGCCTATTTTTATATTTCCATTGCTCATATATTGTACTGCATTATTAAGCAGCTGATCAAAAATGCAGGTGATCATGGTCTCATCTATATTAATTGTAGTTTGTTCGTTTTCAGGGGGTTCTTTTAATATGAGTTGAAGGGTTCCGTTTTTTAGTTTCTTATGATGCTCAACTGTTTTATTTAATATTTTATGTAATAATTGATGTAAATGAACGGGTTTGGGGTGTGGTTTGATAATTTCTGCCTGTAGTTGCGATAAATAAATAAGGTTGTCAATAAAATGCAATAATTGCCTGCCATTGTCTGTGATAATGTCCAGGAATATATCTTTTTTATCTGTATGTGTTGTTTTAAGCAATTCACTAAATCCCATGATTGCATTCAGGGGAGTTCGTATTTCATGGTTGATATTGCTGAAAAAGATTTCTGCTAAATTGTTGATATCCATTTTATTGTCATTCATTTATTTATGATTTTAATTAGACGTTAATTTTTAAATATACCTGGCAAGATTATCATCCCTTGCCAGGTATATTGGTTGATGATTACTTAGAACTTTTCATATTCATCATTTTTGTTGGCTGATTGATTTTTGCCTGCTTTGGCATCTCCAAGGCTGATATCAATCCCTTTATTTTTATCTGCATTAGGATTGACTTTTCCGCCATTTCCTGAATTGCCGTTGCCTCCACGGGTAAAATGATTCGTAAATGCTTGTTGTTGATGTTTTATTGTGTTTTGCACATGTGCAACCTTTGGGTTTTGTTCTTGTATCCGTTGGTTTTGCTTTCTTCTTAGGCCACTTCCATCCAGTTTAAAGAAAGAGGTAATATCCAACAGCTGGTCTGCCTGGCTTGAAAGCTCTTCGGAAGAAGTTGCCATTTCTTCGGATGCAGAGGCATTTTGTTGTGTTACTTCATTCAATTGATTGATGGCATTGTTGATCTGCTCGGCACCATTGTTTTGTTCGTTGCTGGCTGCTGTGATCTCTTGCACCAGTTTGGATGTTTTCTGAATATCCGGTACGATCTTCTTCAATAGTTCACCGGATTTTTCAGCGATATCCACACTTGAATTGGTGAGTGTATCAATTTCTCCGGCCGCCGTTTGTGATTTTTCTGCCAGTTTGCGTACTTCGGAAGCCACTACTGCAAACCCTTTTCCATGTTCTCCGGCACGTGCTGCCTCAACAGCTGCATTCAGGGCAAGCATATTGGTTTGGGTTGCAATATCGCCAATGATGGATACCTTTTCAGCAATTTTCTTCATGGCTTCTACTGTTTCATTCACATTCCCACTTCCTTCTGTAATATCTTCGGCTGCTTTGGCGGCAATCTTTTCTGTTTGCTGTGCATTATCTGTGTTTTGTTGGATATTAGAAGCCATTTCTTCCATGGAAGAAGAGACTTCCTCGGCAGATGATGCCTGCTCTGAAGCACCCTGGGATACTTGCTGTGAGTTGGAGCTCATCTCCTGGCTGGCTGATGAAATGTTTTCGGCTCCGGAAATAACTGTGGATACCACTTCTTTTAACTTCTCAACCATATTAGAAAGTGCAATCAATAATTGATCATTTTCTGATCTTTTTTCAATTGTGACTGTGAGATCACCTTCAGAAATTTTCTTTGCATTATTTGATATCATTGTCAATGCATCAATTAAATTGTTGAGATTATTTTTAATGGTATTAAATTCTCCTTTGTATTCATCGGTGATTTTTTCAGGCATATTTCCAGTGGATATTTCATTGATATACTTTGCAGCAACATTCAAAGGATTGATTACATTGTCTAATGTAGCATTTACAGCTTGAATGATTCTCTTGTAATTTCCATTGAATTTATCAGCCTCCGCCCTTTCTTTTAACAATCCATTTTCAGCAGCTTCTGCAAGCGTCATGATGCCATCGGTAATCTGCATCTCTTCAGATATATCCAGTACATATTCTAAGCCACCAATAACATTGCCATTTTCATCTTTTAAAGGAGCTCCGGTATAACGGATCGGGAGCTCACCAGAAGGTAATTTAGCTATTGTATCGTCTGTAAACAATCCATTTTGATCCATGGCTTTTTTTACCTGGCAATCGGCTGTATTGCAATGGCCCGTATTAAACAGGTTAAAACATTTCTGATTTTTTACACTTTCGGGCGTTTGACCTACTGCCTGTGCACCGGCCGGATTCATAAATTTGACATTGAATTCTTTATCTACCACCATCACCGGGGTAGGAATGTTATTCAGATAATCTACTTTTGTCTGGGCATCATTCATGGCATTTTGTGTTTCTGTAATATCAGCCACATATTCTAATGCTCCTACTATTTTCCCTTCTTTGTCTTTTATTGGTGCTCCGGTATAACCTATTGGCATTGCACCCGATGGCAGATTGGCTGTGGTTTCTCCATAAAACACACCATCTTTTTGCATAGCCTGTGCACAACGGCATTCGGGTGTATTACAATGGGTTGTGTTAAACAAATTATAACACTTATTCCCCATCACATCATCCCGGGCTTTTCCTGTGGCTTTTATCCCGGATTCGTTCATAAATGTTACATTAAATTCTTTATCTATGACCATGACCGGTGTCGGTATATTCTCAAGGTAATCCACTTTTAATTGAGCATCGTCCATGGCTTTTTTCTCTTCAGTAACATTCAGAACAAATTCCAAGGCTCCCTTGATATTCCCTTTCTCATCCCTGATCGGTGCACCGGTGTATCGAATCGGCACTTCACCTCCGGGTAGCTTTGCTGTGGTCTCTCCCGTACCCGTTTGACCTGTTTTTATAGCCTGTGACAAACGGCACTCAGACGTATTACAATGATCAGTATTAAACAAATTAAAACATTTTGACCCCAGGCAGTCATCTCTTGTCTTATTCAATGCCCCTGCTCCTGCGTCATTCATATAGATTACATTGAACTGATCGTCAATGGCCATAACAGGAGTGGGAATACTGTTCAGGTATTCTGCCTTTTCCTGGGCATCTTCAAATTGTTCTATGGATATATTCATGTCATTTTTTTGTTTTTCTGTGTTTTTAATTTGATTGTTTGTTGGTTGTTTTTCTTCACCTGTTGGTTGTTTTCCGGTGTTTGAATTTTGAGTAGCCATAATTTGTTTCCTCCTAATAATGATTTAAAGTTTTTAAAGTTTTTAAAGTTTTTTATTGTTCGTTTTGATTTGCTGTGACTGGTTCGTTGTTTATTTCCTGATCTGAAGATTCAGGGGGTGATTTCTCTTTTACTTCATCCTGTGATGTACCTGCGACAGTCTGAGACCTTGTCTCTTCTCCCCGGCTGCTTGTGATAGAAGCAATCTCATCGGTACTGAATACCTTATTCATATCCAGTACCATAATGAAGTCTTCATTGATATTCATTACGCCCCGGATGAAG
>CAZJWE010000172.1:0-7530 GCA_964549265.1 uncultured Bacteroidales bacterium
AAAACATATATTGAAATATAATGTCAGCTTGTTTGGAATAAAATGTGTACATCTTTCGATCCATAATATAAATTTTTAGAATAATCTTTATCAAGATAATAATAATAAGTCATAATAACAATTTTAATTCGGTTTTTTCTATATCTGTTTTGGAAACTTCTAAAAAAAGACGTATCTTTCGCAACAATATTTATATTTCTATTAATTAACTTAAATTTAAAGTATTATGAAAAAAACTAGACTACTCTTTTTAGGATTGCCGCTTATTGCCGGCTTAATTTTTTCTTCAGGAGCGTATGCTCAGTACGAGGTGCCATTTGCAAATATTACTGTGGATGGTTCGGTGGGAGATTGGGCTTCTGTCCCGGATACCGTTCTCGGAGTACCAGATGGAACAGACTTTGCTGTTACATTCAGTGTAGCATGGAACCACCAAAGCCTTTTTCTCTTATTTCAAGTTGAAGATGATACGGCTGTTGTTTATAAAACACCCGAAGCTACAGGGATCGATGCATGGAATGTTGATAATATTGAGATAGATATTGATGCTGATAATTCTAAGCTTGTTTGGACAACAGGTGGTGCTTACTATGATGGTCTAAATGATTTTCATCTTCGCATATTTCGAGACACCCTTTATGAATTCTCAACAGGTGAATGGGCTAATGCCATTGGTGTAATACCTGATTTAGGTAATTTTCAAATAACAGACCCTCCTGCTACAAAAGGTGTTTGGGATACTACCTACATGGACGGCTTAGTAGGAATGGGTGCTGATATGGCTACTGTTGAAACAGGTACCGGTTATATCTATGAAATTGCATTCCCTTTTAACGGTTTCTTAACAAAAGCTGATGCATCAATGGATTCAACGGATTTTGCCATTGATTCACTCATTGGATTACGAGTTATGGTAAAAGATAACGACAAAGCTACGAATGGAGTTGATGCCAGTGCTTCCTGGGGTGGTACAGCTTGGAAAGACCCAAGTTCATGGGGTACTATCATCCTTACAGATGCTATGACCAATATAGATGATGCCGAAGTAGCAGAAATCGCTGTATATCCCAATCCTGTAGCAGATGTTTTGACTGTAGTAGGTGAACAAATCAATGCAGTACAAATCATGAACATCACCGGGAATATAATGGTCAATGAAATGTTTGGTGGTGTCAGCAAAGCTGAAATAGGCCTCTCTTCTCTTGCCAGTGGTTTGTATATTATACAAGTAGAAACCAATGGAGGAGTGGTTACCCAAACAGTCATTAAAGAATAATAATATGTAATTACTTTTTTAAAAGGCCGGCTTGTTATGAAGTCGGCCTTTTTTGTTGACAGCCGATACTTCAGAAATTTGCCACAAAACACTAAAGCACAAAACACAGGTTATTAAGTAATTATATTTTTGTAGTTTGTTTTTTATCAACTACTTCTTAGAATTGAGCCAAAAGGTTTTAAAAGTAGTTGCATAAGACAGACACTAATTAACAGCCGGTGGTTATTATTAATTTTTCTATTTGATCTATAAAATCTTTGGTTTTATAAATAATTGGCTTTATAAATCCTTCGTCAAACTCAATAAAATCAGCATAATCACCTTCGTTTCTCCATTCAAATAAGTCAGAATATAATTTTCCAAACGCACGGGATACGTTCCCTTTTTTCACAAATTCCAAAAAAAATAATCTCTTTGTCCCTGAGTGTGTTTTAGCTTCAAGGTTATGTAAGATCAACAATGCATGCACAATATAAAAACTCGCGTAATACAATCTATTAACACAAGAATTCCAACTTCCATTATCTGCCATTATTTTTGCATCATTGAAAGTATCATGTGCCCTGGAGATACGGTAATTAATATAATCTTTCTTCCGGCCTGTCATGCAAGAGCAACTCCTTCTTTATGTATATTTTTATACCAAGGCGTTACCGCATATTTTTCTTCCCAGGTTCTTTTTGAATGAACATATATTGAAATAGGCTCACCTATTTCCAGTTCTAAGTCAAAAAGATGATGCCTGAATTCCTGTTCCGTTTTTAAGTCTACATTTGGCTTATCTAAAAGCACAAGTATGTCCCAATCCGATTCAACATGAGATTCACCTCTGGCATGAGAACCATATAATATCACGTTTGCTGATGGATCCTTTTCCTTTATTTTGTCAGCAATCATTGACGCTATATTTTGTTCTTTTCTTGTCATTATATAAATAATTGTTATATCCAAAGATAATCTAATAATTCATGTTTTTCAAATAATTCGAGGTCGAAATCCATTGCATTATATTTTGCAGTCTCTTATTATTCTACCCCACTAGCGCACGTCTTTTTGTCTTGTACTATTTTATATAGTGCTTCCATTGAATACAGAAATCATTTTTAATTTTTTATTCCCTGCTCATTTTATCCAAAGTTACATAAACCATATGAAAGACACAAGAGAAAAACACTTGCGCCACCTCGTCCACGTTTCTTTTTTCAGGGAAAACCTGACAAGTCTGAAAGACGCTGTGAGGTTTGGGAAGGATTCGGGCGAATGGGCAATGATCTATATGTAATCATTTCAAATCATAAAGTTACGCTTCCCCCATAGCGATTACCCCCTTTTCATATTGCCTTCATCCAATGTTAATAAATCAAGCTACCCGAAAATTAAGACAATCATAAAAAGGGAACAAATTATTCCCTATTTTTGTGCAAATAAAAAAATATTATTTATGAAAGCAGAACTACATACCGAAAAAGGGATTATGAAAATTGAATTTTTTGAGAAAGATGCCCCAAAAACAGTTGAAAATTTTGTAAAACTCTCAAAAGAGGGGTTTTATAACGAGTTAAACTTCCACAGGGTCATTCCGGATTTCGTGATTCAGGGTGGATGCCCGGATGGTACCGGAGCCGGTGGCCCGGGATATACCATTGATTGCGAATTGGATGGTGACAACCAGTATCACGACAGGGGCGTTCTTTCCATGGCCCATGCCGGGAGAAATACCGGTGGATCACAGTTCTTTATCTGCCATAGCAGGCAAAACACCAGCCATTTAGACCGCAACCATACATGCTTTGGAAAAGTATATGAAGGTGTTGACGTGATAGATGATATTTGTGCAGGTGATAAGATATTGGAGATTAAAATTGTTGATTAGATTTTTTTAAAAAATTGATAATCTGACATATAGTAAATTCAGAATTCATGAAATCAAGAAGTTCAAGTGAAAAACACTGCAAAAGTGGAGTAATGCTATCCTGGATTCTGAATTCTATATACTTAAAATATGATTAAAATAGGAACGTATAATGAACTCGCTATATTGAGAGCGTCTGATCATGGCCTTTTCCTGGGAGATGATGAGGATGAGAGTGTTTTATTGCCCAATAAATACTGCCCTTCAAATTATACATTGGGCGATAAACTGAACGTATTCGTATACCTGGATCACAAAGAACGGCCCGTAGCAACGAATATTACCCCGAAAATCATTCTTAATGAATTTGCATTGCTGCAGGTTTCAGCAATCACCACTGTTGGTATGTTTATGGACTGGGGACTGGAAAAGGAATTAATGGTTCCGTACAAAGAGCAACAACGAAAAATGGAGGAAGGCAGGTGGTATATTGTTTATATGGATATGGACAGACAAACCAATCGGTTATTTGCCAGCAGCAGGGTGGAGAAATTTCTTCAAAATGAAAACATAACTGTAAAAGAAGGCGAGGAAGTAGATTTGCTCGTGTGGAAAAAAACAGATGTTGGCTTTGCTGTTATCATTAATCATACCCACGAAGGATTGGCTTACGAGAACGAAGTTTTTGGGAGGCTTAACATAGGAGATAAATTGAAAGGGTTCATAAAAAAAATAAGGGAAGACAAAAAAATTGATGTTTCGTTGACGCCTATGGGTTATGATAATTTTAATGAAAAGAACACTGAAACCATTTTAGCAGTATTGAAACAGGCGGATGGCTTTATAGGCATTACAGATAAAAGTTCCCCTGAAATTATATATTCAACCTTTGAAATGAGCAAAAAAGCGTTTAAAAAAGCTGTAGGGGCCTTGTATAAACAGGGAAAGATAAAAATATTACCAGAAGGGATCAAGCGCTGTCTTTAAGATTTTTTTTTTTATTTCAATCCTTTTTCATGCATGAACATCCTGCTAACCATCCGGTAGAATAGGCAACTTGTAAATTATATCCTCCCGTTTCTGCGTCCAAATCTATTATTTCGCCGGCAAAAAAAAGGCCTTTGATTATTTTGGATCCCATTGTTTTTGGAAATATTTCATTGGTGGGAATACCGCCGGCAGTGATGATCGCTTCTTTAAAAGAACGGGCATGACTAATCCCGAAGGTAAAATTTTTAAGCAGGTTCCGGATTTGTTTACGTTCCCCGGCGGTAATCTGATGGCTTTCTTTCGCGGGGTCAAGCGCTAAAAGATTAACAAATACCGGCACTAAGGTTGAAGGCAACAAATGCCGTAAAATATTATTTATTTTTTTCTTCCCATGTTCATCAAGTTCGCGAATCAAGCGGGCATCGAGTTTTTGTTCGTCCAGGGCAGGTTTTAGGTCAATGGTTATTTTTACATCGTTTTTTTCATGCAGCTCATCTACCACGATCCGGCTGAGCGTGAGTATTATAGGACCGGAAAGGCCAAAATGGGTGAAAAGCATTTCACCAAATTTTTCACCTTTTTTCTTATTATTTGACCATACGGTGGCTTTTACATTTTTCAATGTAAGGCCTTGCAACTGTTTTGCAATATTACCCTTCGTTTCCAATGGCACCAAAGAAGGCCTCGGGTTAACGATGGTATGTCCAACGCCTTTTGCCAGTTCATATCCACTGCCGTCTGAGCCGGTGGCAGGATAAGACTTCCCTCCTGTTGCAAGTACCACGTTTGTTGAGTAGAGATTTTTATTTTTGGCTTTTACTCCCCGGATTGTTTGATCTTCAATAATAAGCTCCTGGACAGGATGATTAACGAGAATTTCCACGTTTAATCCTTTTACCCATTTTAGCAGGGCATGCAAGACATCTATAGATTGATTGGTAGCTGGAAAATAACGCCCACCTCTTTCCAGGGTACATTCCACCCCATGATTTTTCAGGAGCTCAATAATGTCTTTCGAGAAAAACCGGGCAAATGCAGTTCTTAAGAACCTTCCATCAGGGTATACATGCTTAATAAATTCCTGAATAAACGCATCATTGGTTATATTGCACCGGCCTTTCCCGGTTATCAGGAGCTTACGCCCTACCTGGCCCTTTTTTTCAAGTATCAGCACGTTTCCTCCCATTTCGGCTGCACGTCCTGCTGCCAGCAGTCCCGCCGGCCCGGCACCTATCACTATGACATCATATTTATTCATAAAGATTCATTTTTCTGTACATTGCTCTGCAGACTGTGAACTCTCATTGTTTTATTCTATTTTGTTTTCGCATCCTAAAATAAATAATATTTATAATAAAACAGGAAACTTTAAGGTTCCAAAAGTCGTTTTATAAAAAAAAGTACTGGGGAAGAATATGATGGTGGGCATGCGCACCAAATCCCACTAACTACGATAGCTGATAATGGCGATACAGATGATGTTATGAGAGAGATTTTTGCCTGAATAGTTTGCTTTTTAATAAAGCTTATAGGATTAATAATAGAAAGGACATGTTTACTTATAGAACGAAATTGTCAATATAAAAATCCAAACAACCACAAGGGTATTGTATTATTGTATCCTGTTTCAATATCATCTAATGCCAAATATCCTTTATTATATTCTTTTATTTGGGTTGTTTTTTTATTTTTTCCTCCTATTTCAAAATATGTGTCGTCTTTTGTTGAAAAATCGCCTTTGACAGGATATTTCAAAGTTAAAATACTTGATAATTGATTGTGAAAAAAAGTTTCCCTTATAGTTCCTACATTGGGGGGGGAGTTATCAAGAACATGTAAAAGATTAGTGTTGTTCAGGTATATTTTATCGGGCTTTCTTAAAATTTGACCTCCTGTTACATTTTTGCCAATAGTACTTATTAGTTCCGCTTTTTCGAGATAATCAAGATATTTTAATAAAGTGCGTTGATCTGAAACATACAAAGCAGACCTTAAATCAGTTAAATGTGGAGTATAAGGGACTGAACTCCCGATTGCCCCCAGGAGCTTTTTTATTTTTAAGATGATTTCAAAAGGTATGTCTGCTACTAAAGGGATATCTGTTTCCAATATTACATTTATCACATCTTTTAACCTGTCAAAATAGTTATCAGGTGATTCTTTATAAAATGGATAATAACCATGTTTCAGGTATTCCCGGAAGTGAGGGATGATTTTTATCCTGGTTGATATTTCCCTTGAAACAGATAAATGGTTGGATAATAAATCCCCGAAAGGCACCGCCTCCATTTTTATTTTGTTTTCATATTCCAAAAACTCCCTGAATGACAGACCCTTTAGATTGTAGACGCTCCTTCTTCGGCTCAGGTCACCCTGGCCTTTATATAAACGCAAGATGGAGGAGCCTGAATAGATAATATTAAGATCGGGGTAGTTATCGTGAATTGATTTGATCTCGAAAGACCAATCAATTTCCGGATGCTTGGGCGGATATTTGTGCACTTCATCCAAAAACAAATATTTCCCGCCATTTTTATAAAAATCGTCCGCCAATTCATCCAGGGTCCTGTTATAAAAATAAGGATTGTCCAGTGAAGCATATAATGCAATTGATGCATCCTTATTAATATCCATGGATTTTTGGAGCATAAGGGTGGTTTTTCCAACACCCCTTGCCCCGTTTATTTCAATTAGCCTTTCTTTCCAATCTATTTTTTTATACAGATACCTGGTAAAACGATGGCTTATGGTCGAGGTTATCCTGTTATATGTTTCGTATAGCTTTTGCATTTGTGTTTTAATTTTGTATTTCAATACAAAATTAATATAAATTAATTGTATTGGAATACAAAAAACAATAAAATTAATTGTATTGAAATACGCTTTTTTTGATTGATGCAATATAGTTGAAAACCAAAATACATCATATAGCTCAATTTCAATTTTGCTGCTATAATTATTGGCCTTTACACCCTAAATTTATTGTTTTATGAATTTTATTGTTTTTGTTTCTTTGCCGTTGGTATGGTGACATAAGTACAACCCTTTTGGGAGATGGCTTATGTCAATAGATACCAGACCGGGATTATCCGTTTGTACTGTCTCGATTACTTTTCCTTGCAGGTTGATGATAGATAGGGTGCTGTTGCTGCCAATTCCGTCTTTTAATTCAATATTCAGCAGGTTGTGCGCGGGGTTGGGATAAATGTTTAAGTTTCCATCCACCGGGTTCGGAGATATTTCAATACCGGGGTTAACCTGTTTTACATTTGTATTTACGGAAGCCACAGAGAATAGCACCTTGTAGGTTCTGACATTGATAATATCTTCTGCATAAACGTTTATTGTCGCGGTTCTTTCTACCTGGTCTCCATTTAAGTTTTCAGGATCAATAATCTGAACAGTGGCATTT
>CAZJWE010000173.1:0-7520 GCA_964549265.1 uncultured Bacteroidales bacterium
TATATTAGAAACAATTTCGACTATACGTATCACTCAAAATTTATTAAAAAATGATGAACATGAACCGTAAATTAGCCGCTTAAACCATCGGACAGAAAAGAAGTGAATACGAAGAAAATGACTGTGGCAGAGTAAATAAATTGTAAAACCTAAATATATTGAATATGAAAGCCTTATTATTTCTATTTAGCAGCATATTAATCTTCACCGGATGTGAAGATTCCCCGTCCGGTGAGGCAAAGAATTCTTCTATCAATGACATGAATAAAGGCAAAATTGTTGGATACCTAAAATGCCCTGATAATGAATCTAATAATACTCTTTTGGGCGTTTTTATAATTACAAACAAGGAAGATTCTTTATTATCATTTAATATTTCTTCGGCAATTTATGATTTGGACACAAACAACTTAGATTATGGGATTAACTTTTTAGATGGTGATTCTGTTCGTTTTAGTTACAAAAATGCGAATACCGAAGAACAAAAAGTATTTGATTGTCCACCATCAACAATGCATAATCCTACTTTTTATCCTATTGAAAATTTTAAACAAGTAATAATAATCGATATAAATAAAATTGTATAATTTTAAATTGATAAAACAATGAACCGTCTTTAACGCGATTACTCTTCGTTTTTAAACTTCTTACTCCATCCGTGCCTCACCAGGTAAAGCAAAAATGCAATTCCTGCAAACACGAAAAAGATGTAGCTTCGTTCAATCCCATCGCGAATGGTATGCATAATCCCAAGTCCTATACATATGATAAAAATGACAAACCAAATGCCTTTGAAAATATTGTTATACCGTTTATTCATTGTCGTCTATTTGAACCGTTCCTTTTGATTTATTAAGCCTCCATTTTGACATGTCCTGGTTGGCAACAAAGCCGTTTTGGCCATAAAAAACATCATCTTCTGTTTTTATTTTGGTGAATTTATTGGAATAAATTTTTTGTTCTTTTTGATCCCAGAACATTTGTTCTGTATTTAATTTCTCTCCTTTGTTATTCACTGTTACCACATCATCCCTGGCTTCCCATAATTCCTTGTCTTCGTAATAAATGGCGTAATTGGCTCTTATACTGGATTTGACTTCCTGGTTTGCATTGTAAAAAAATACCTTAATGCCTTCAGGAAATTCAGTGTAAGGGTCTTTTTCGAGTTTGTATTGTTTTAGCAGGGGTGTTAAAATTTTAATTTTTGTTTTGGCCGAATCTGTAAAGGCAATTTTAGCATTTTTCACCGAAACATCTGCAAACGTTTCCTTTTTTTTGTAAAGGTTGATCGTCTCAATATCATTTTTACAAGAGACACACAACATACAACCAACCATAAAAAAAATTGCAGCGTTGCCAAATGTGCGAAATAATGTTTTCAATGAGTTGCTTAATTTCGTAACCGAATGGTTGTTTGTTTATTGATCCAGCATCCTACAGTATAAGAACTTCCTGACTCATAGCCATGGAAAAAAGCAGTTTCTTTATCAGGGAAATACTTAGAATACATCTCTATGAATTTATTGGCTGATTCAGTGGTTGCCGGGTCAACCGATTTTGCTTTTTTATACATGTCAACAGCTAATAAATAAATTGCTTTTTTCTCAAAATCGTTTTCACCACAATTTTTCGCTGTTGCATAAACGTTTCCAAGTAAAATATATGCTTTGCCATTATCCGGGTTCAGCTGAGCAGCTTTTTCAGCATAGTTTTCAGCCTGAGGATAGTTGTTCAGTTCACTGTAGGTGACCTGACCGAGGTTGATGTATAATGAAGACTTTTTAGCATCATCCTGTTCAAGTTCAATGGCTTTTTTGTAGTATTCGGCGGCTTCTTTGTATTTGTTGTTTTTTTCGGCCAATTGTGCTAATTTGCTTGCCGATTCTGCAGAAGGATAATATTCATTGAAATTGGCCAGGGCTTTATAATATAAATCTGTCTGTTCACAATCATTGGTACTTAAAATGTCAGTGAGGGATTTAAGCAATGATGTGTCTTTGGGGGATGCTTCGAATTTTGGCTGGTATACGGAAGTCAGTGCCTCACATGAAGACGCTTTTGTTCTGGCAAAGGCTTTATTGATATGTTCTTCAATTTGTTTTATTTGCTTATTTGCCGGGTATTTTTTTTGTTGAGTGAAAATGATTTGAATAGCAGAAGCATAATTATTCACCATGTCTTCATTGGTGATTTTTTCTTCTTTCAAAAGCAATTGTGAAGCTGTGATGTATCCTGCCAAAACAGGAGGTGGAGAGCTGTTTCCACTGATGTCAATAGATTGTTTGAATGCATTGTATGCGTCTTCTAGTATTTCCGGGAAACTGCTTCCAGATTGCATTAACGCAATACCCTTACGGGCAAGTACATTGGCTTTTTTATTAAAATATTGAATCCGCTGGTCGTAGACCATTTGCAATGTGTCGAGATAAGCTTTTTTCTCTTCTTTTGTTTTGGCATTTTTTATGAGTGTTTTATAAATATTGACCCCGTCAATGTAAATGTTAAGGCTTGCTTTGGGACATTCATTATACACAATTCTCCAATAAGGAAGTGCTGAGGTATATATCTTTTGTTTAGCATATTCCCTGTAAAGAGATAAATTTTTAATACATCTCACACTATCCTCTCCGTGTCCGTATTTTGAACCGTCTTCTACTCCTTTTTGAGCAACACTGCTCATTGCTGTTGCTGCAGCAATACATAATACAATAAATGATTTTTTTTGAAACCTCATTTTTAAAATGTGTTTTTAAAATTAATGTTTATCTGATTTTTGGTTTGACAAACCATACATCATGAAATGATATATTAAATAAAAGTGTATGATTATTCATCAAAATTAAATTATTTTCTGTGGTGCCAAATTTATTAAATTCATATGAAATATTAAATGTTGTACTGGAATATTTTATTGGAAATCCTAAGCCAACACTTATGCCTCTGTTTTCCAGTTGAGTTCCACTTATGATTCTTCTGTTTTTTTCATAAAAGGCTCCAATTCTATAACGCATCCGCTTCCAATAATATTTTAATGAATATCGTTCAGGGATAAATTCAACCCCAACGTGTATGGATGACATATCTCCAAATGTTTCATACATTCCTTTATTCGATAAGGATGCCCAGTTATCTTGTTTGTAATCCAACCCGATGAGCCATTTGTCTTTATAATCAATGGCAACACCGGCACCATATTTCATTGGCAATTCCACATCTTGCTTAATATTGGTTTTATTGATAATGGTATCGCGGGTGAAATTCTGATCTGAATCAGTTGAAGGAGTTGTTTCCAGAAGATATTGGCGTGTTGATTTCATAGTTGTAGGGTTGCCAAAGATCACACCAATAGTAATACCGAGGTCTTCATTTATTTTTTCATGATATTGTATTCCACCAGTAAAACGAATTCCATTCAGGACATAAGTCTCTTTTACACGTTCAACCCTTAACGAGTCTGCATGTTTTTCACTTAAATGATCAATCTCTCCAAAATAATAAGAGAAATTTAGTCCGATAGATAATTTATTCCAAAGTGAAAAAGCATTTCCTATATAAAATTGATTAATTCCTCCCATGCCTTCATAATAATCGGTCACGTCAATGCCATTGTATTGTTCCGATTCATCTTTAATATTGTAGCCAACCCTGCTGTATGGAACCATTCCCAAAGAAAACTTCCACGATTTAAATATAGGAAACCCCAGTCCCATGTTATTTAAGTTGAGGAATTGATCTGTTGTATTCTCAGTTTTGGATGACATTGTTTTGTGTTTTCCGATCAATCCCACATCAAATAAAAATGTGTTGGTATCCTGGGAGGTATATGATGCAGGGTTCACATAATTAATATAGTTTGAGGATCTTATGCCCAGGCTTGTGCCGCCTGTTCCGCGTATTTGGCTATATCCTTCCCTGGCCAAATTCCCAATGTCACGTTGAGAATAAGCAGAATTAATGGTTTGAGAAAAACCATTGAAAGAATACAATAATCCAAATAACAATAAAAGTTGTTTATTTATTGACATGATAATTTAAAATATAATTTAAACCAATTAAAGATAATTCAGGTATTACAAATATGCGATTTTTTATTCTCTTTTCCAAGAATTTTGCGTCTCCACCTGTCAAAAATATTTTTCCTGCGGGTTGAGAATCAATAAAATGGTTAATGTATTTGTCCATTTCAAATACAATACCATTCAACACGCCGGCCAAAACAGCTTCTGATGTGTCGGTTCCTCTTTCAGGATATGTGTCTCTTTTTTCAAGGAAAGGCAATTTTGATGTGAATGATGACAATGCTTTAAATCGTAAATGAATGCCAGGTGATATGTTGCCTCCGAGAAATTCATTGTGGTTGCTTATATAATCAAATGTAATGGCTGTGCCGGCGTCAATCACAAGTATGGTTGTGTTGGGAGAAATATAGTTGGCACCACACGCTGTTGCAATCCTGTCCGGCCCTAAAGTCTCCGGTGTTTTATAAAGATTGGTTATGGGTATTGCAGTAGATTCATTTAAAAAAATTGTTGTTTCAAATTTCTCATGAATGTAAGTCATTAAAGAGGGATTGTTCTTGCCGGTAGAAGAAACAATTACTCGTTTAACACCTGGATACTCCGAATTAATCTTATCGATACATTCAGGCGTTATAGAATCGTATGAATGCTGCTCCACTAATTCATCTTCATTAAATACGGCTGTTTTTGATAATGTATTTCCAATATCTATGATTAGATTCATTCAATAAAAAAATTTGTGTCTGTCAGTAAAATTAAATGTTTGTGCTATAAAATAAGATTCATGGTGTGTGAACCATATCCAGTGTGCTCATGAACACATATGACAGGAACATATGCAGCGAATAAAAATCCAAACCAAAAATACTGAAATAATTGAAGATTTAGATTTTAAGCAACATCATGAAGTTGTACTTTATAGACAACCACTAATAAAGTGTAAAGATAATGATAATTTATTAAAATGAATAACGATCTAATAAAGGTTCACCAGATCAACAGTAGAATTATTATATTTGACTATTTGATATTCTAAATTTATTTCGTTTATGCAGGTTTTGTGGGTTCTATTCATAAGTATTGGTCTGATATATTTGTTAATGATGCTGTTTTTTACGAACGGATGGAACCGGGTGAAAGCATTTAAATCATTTAAACCAGGGCATAACCATGCTGCTTCAATCATTATTCCTGTTCGAAATGAAGAAGAGAATATTGCAAATCTCATAAATGATCTTTTACATCAGCAATACCCCAATGAACTCTATGAAATAATCATTGTTAATGACCATTCAACAGATAAGACCCATGAAATTGTATTCGAATTTTTGGGAAATTTCCGGCATATTAAAATGATTGACCTGAATGATGACGAAACAGGAAAGAAAAAGGCCATACAAAAAGGGGTGTCCACCGCTTCAAATGAATTCATTATTACCATAGATGGAGATGTCAGGGTAGGTAAAAAATGGCTAAAAACCCTTGTTGCATTTCATGAATTGCATGACCCTGATTTGATTATTGCACCGGTATTGATCAAACCATCACGATATTTCCCGGCCATATTCCAGGCTTTGGAAATGCTTGCACTGACAGGTGTAAACGGTGGAAGCTGTGAGTATAACATACCTCTTATGTGCAATGGAGCCAATCTCGCATTTAAAAAGAATCATTATATCAATCATTTTAAAAACAATCAATGGGCATCCGGGGATGATATGTTTTTCCTTATTGCATTGAAAAAAGCAAAAAAAAAGATAACCTATTTGAAATCTAAAGATGCTGTAGTATGGGTTGCAGGGAAAAAATGTCTCAGAGAAATCATTTCACAAAAACAAAGATGGGTATCTAAATACAAAGGATATGACGATTCTGGTATTTTATTTACAGCATTTGTTGTTTTGATGATGAATTTGATCATTCCCGTCAGTTTTATTATTGGTATCTTTTTTAACCCTGTGTTTGGTTTATTTGGTATTTTGATGGGATTGAAAATACTGGCCGATTTAATATTGATTCAAAAAGTAGCATGTTTCTTTAAGCAGTCGGATATCATAAAATATTTGCTTTTAGGGCAGTTGCTTTATCCTTTTTATGCAATATTGGTGGGTATTATAGGGAATACCGGGAATTATCAGTGGAAAGGGAGAAAAGTACGTTGATTATTTTTTTTGATTATTTTAGAGGTTTTATTATGAAAAATAAATTATGGTCCTGAATTATATCTGGATTGGTTTTTTTATTATAGCGTTTATCGTAGCGCTTTTTAAGTTGATTTTTTTGGGAGACACCGAAGTGTTTTCTGCCATGATGAAGAGTACGTTCGATATGGCCGAGACAGGCTTTAAACTTTCGATTGGATTGACAGGCGCACTCACATTGTGGCTTGGCATTATGAGAATTGGTGAAAAAGGGGGCATTGTGAATGTTTTATCAAGGGTTATAGGCCCGTTTTTTAAACGTCTATTCCCCGAATTGCCTTCAAATCATCCGGCAGTAGGGTCTATCATGATGAATGTTGCATCAAATATGATGGGGCTTGATAATGCAGCTACACCATTGGGATTAAAAGCCATGAAAGAGATGCAGGCCACGAATAAAAATAAACCGGTTGCATCCAATGCCATGATCATGTTTTTGGTGCTGAACACATCAGGCCTTACAATACTGCCTATCAGTATTATGGTATACAGGGCCGAACTTGGTGCTGTAAATCCGGCTGATATCTTCATTCCTATTCTTATTGCTACTTATTTCTCAACACTGGCCGGATTGATCAGTGTTTCAATATACCAAAAAATCAATCTTTTGAATAAGGTAGTATTGGCATACATAGGTGTCATCACAGCATTTATTTTGGGCATTATTTATTATTTTTCAACACTGTCACAAGAACAGATCACCTCTATATCCACCATTGCAAGTAATATCATCCTTTTTTCTATTATCATCGGTTTTATTCTTTTGGGGATCCGAAAAAAAATAAATATATATGAAAATTTTATAGAAGGTGCAAAAGACGGATTTTGGATTGCAGTAAAAATTATTCCTTATTTGATTGCTATTTTAGTTGCCATTGGAGTGTTCAGAACATCAGGTACTTTGGAAGCACTCATTGGAGGCATCGAATGGGGGATTAGCCAACTGGGGATCAACACAGATTTTGTTCCGGCACTTCCTACCGGATTCATGAAGCCTTTAAGTGGAAGTGGTGCACGCGGAATGATGGTGGAAGCCATAAAAACACATGGAGTGGATTCATTCATCGGAAGACTTACTTCTGTAATGCAGGGATCTACTGAAACAACGTTTTATGTTATTGCATTGTATTTCGGAACAGTTGGGATAAAACGAACCCGGCATGCAGTAACATGTGGACTAATTGCTGATTTTACAGGAGTCATCACAGCAATTTTGATAGCATACCTTTTTTTCCATTAATATAATGGTTCTACCACGAATTTAATGGTAACTTGCAATTTGTTTATATATAGTTGAACC
>CAZJWE010000174.1:0-7450 GCA_964549265.1 uncultured Bacteroidales bacterium
GACTGCAACGATCAAAAAAAGTATATGTTCCCACATTAAGTTCGCCACGTCTTTCGGGTTCCCATAACACTATTATAAGCATGTTAAATTATATGGGTATAATCGGAACAGCCATTTTTGTTATAATTACAATGGCTATATTTGGCGTTTTATGGAATAAGTCATTGAAATACCGTAGTCATCATTTAATTTACAGATTGGGCATGAGCATCCTATTGGCATTATTTTTTTATGCCCTTTTTGAACATGCGTTTATCAAATTGTTTTTCTGGGGAATGATTGTAATGGCAATAGCAATTGCCAGTTATATGCCTGAAAAAAAGGAAGTGACTGATTAACTCAGTCTGATTATTTATTATTTTTGTCCCCTTAAAGTTTTCAGAATTTCTTATATAATCTGAAAATTTTGTCTTGAAAGAATAAATTGAAGTCACCTCAAACAAATATGCAGAAAAACGCTGATATAATTAAAAACATCGCTCATTTGGAATCCGCGGCAGGGGTTTATGACATTCGCATCCATGAATTTAGTTTTTGGAGAATTGTTAGGGCTTATGTGCTGGACAAATACATGAAATTCAATTATGACAAAAATCTCAGGGATACATCGAAAAAAACTGTTTATCCATTTAAATTCCTTGTTTCATATTTATCTTCTTTTATGTCATACCTTTCATTGCTGTTTTCCAAAAACAGGCGTAAAAAATTTATAGTCTATGCTTTTCCGCGATTGCAAAAGACAGATGGCCGGTATATTGATAAATTCACAGACCCCCTTGTAACCAATTCAAATCTAAAAGAAAACTGTATAATATTTCAACGCCCTCTGGCTGGATTGCACAAAAAGCCCAGGTATAACCAAAATAAAATTGTACCTACAGATTTTGTTGATTTTTCTGCCAGACTTGCAGGATTGGTTTTATTGCCTTTTACTCTTTTGATATACGGACATAAACAGTACAAGTTATATTTAAAAGCAAAGCCGCATTTTGGGCTCACCATAAAAGACTATATCAAATTTAATTACCGGCTGGGGGCGTTTTTGTTTTCTTATGCTTTTAACAAGCAGCTGTTCAGGCTCCTCAAACCCCGGAAAGTATTATTGGTAAACAGGGGTGTCAATTATGCTGTTATCCATGCATGTAAGAAACTACAAATTGATGTTTGTGAATTACAACACGGCATAACCCATTCCTATACCATATTATATTCCGGCAAGTATGATGAAAAAATTGACCCGGATTATTTTTGTTCTTTTGGCTCTTACTGGAAAGGAAAACAGTTTGGTTTGCCTCCTGAAAAAATCATAAATATTGGGTGGGCGTATGAGAAATTTTTAAAGGAGATTACACCAAAAAATAATATGAATGATGATGTTATCCTGGTTATTTCCGAGCCGATTATCAGTGATAACATTATCCGGGCGGTTGGCAAACTTGCAAAACAGTTTCCTCATCTGACATTTCATCTAAGGCTGCATCCGCAGGAGAGATTATCAGCATTGCATGCAAAAACAATTAAAACGCAAAACAATATAAAGTTGGTGGATAACACTACAGAATCATCAGTAGCAGTGATGGCATATAAGCGGGTTCTTGGGGTTAATTCATCTGTACTTTATGAAGCCCTCGGCTTAAATAAAGCTGTTGGTTGCATTAATTTTGAAGGATGTAATGGTGCGGAAGGATTTAAAAACATTAATGATACATTTACAATCATTAATTGCGCAGAAGATTTACAGGATTTCTTACTTTTGCCGGCAGAAGCAAAAAGTAAAAATGATGCATTTTTTTCGCATTATGAACAGGATTATTTTAACAACGTATTGAATGGGGAAAAGGATTTTTGATATTGTACTTGCAACCGCTGGTTTGGTAATTATCTCGCCATTATTTTTGATCATTGTCATATTGGTTTATTTTGATACCGGAAGCCCTTTTTTTACAATGAACAGGATCGGGTTGAATGAAGTAATATTTAAAATGTATAAATTTAAATCAATGCGTGATGTTGACAGGGAGAAAGGATTAATGTCAAATGCTGAGAGGGTTACAAAACTGGGTAGGTTTTTAAGAAATACCAGCCTGGATGAGTTACCGAGCCTTATCAATATAATAAAAGGAGATATGAGCTTCGTTGGCCCCAGGCCTTTATTGGTTGAGTATCTGCCACACTATAAAAAAAAACATAGGCAAAGGCACAGTGTGCGCCCCGGCTTAACCGGACTTGCACAGATCAATGGCAGGAACAATACAACATGGGAAGAACGGCTAAACAACGACATTAAATATATTGAAAACCAATCATTTGGACTTGATATAAAAATACTACTGGATACATTTGTAAAAGTGATAAAAAAAGAAGGAGTGGAAAGCAATGTAGATCTTTCAATACGGAGGTTGGATGAAGATGATGAATATAAAAAAACAAATTAACTTATGACTACAGTTTTAGTTACTTGTGTAGGGTCCGGTGTTGGCCAGTCTGTTATAGATTCACTTAATATGACAGGGAAATACAGGATTATCGGTGTGGATATGAATCCGGATGTGTATGCTTATAATTTCTGTCATGAATTTTTAACAGCCCCAGGTATTTATAGTGATGAATATATAGATTTTATTATTGAATCGTGTTTATCAGAAAAAGTAGATGTTGTTGTTCCCGGCCATGATTACGAACTGCTGCTTTTTTCCAAAAACAAAGATAAATTCAAAAATAATGGTATTAAAGTAATTGTTTCATTGCCGGATATCATTGAGGTGAGCCGGAATAAATTTGAATGGTATGAATATTTTAATAAATATGGATGCCTGGTAGTTCCTACTTTTTATGTTTCGGAGTTTAAAAAAAATCCGGATGAAGCTATATATCCTGCCATTGTAAAGCCAACAGGTGGTTCGGCATCACAAGGAATACAGATCATCAATGATGCAAAAGGGCTTGAAAATGTTAATGATTCGGATGTTATCCAACCATATCTTTTCCCGCTTAAAGAGGATGCCAATTATAAAAACATTCTGAAAGCAATAGAAAACAATAAGTTTGTTCAGCAATCCGAAATTTCTGTGCAGCTTATTTTTAATACGAAATCCGAAATGGCAGGTATCTTTATTTCAAAAAATATTCTTAAAGGTGGAGTACCAATGTTTGTGGATACCATTGACCCTAAAAATTTTGAATATTTTGATGAAATAATGAAATTTGCCGACGTATTGGCAAAAAAGAACGTTGTTGGCCCTGTTAACCTGCAGGGGAGAATTACCGAAAAAGGGTTTATTTTCTTTGAAATGAATATGCGTTTTACCGGCATCACCGGAACACGTGCCAAACTGGGATTCAACGAGGTGGATTTTCTGATTGAAAATTTTCTCGGCAAACCGGCAAAACTAAACAAATACACTTATAATAAGCTGGGCGTAAGACAAGTAGCATGTTTGACTAAGCCCAGGACATACAGTGATGAAAAGAAAAACTATGCTATTCTTGGTGCTAGTGGTTTTATTGGTTCATATTTTGTACATGAGCTGATAAATAAAAATGATTATAATGAAATTTACCTGATATGCAGGGAGGCCTCATTCGAAAAATATAAGGCAATGTATGCTTCTTACAACAGGGTTTTTGTGTTGATAGAACACGATGTTCAGGTACTGAGTAAATATTGTATGAGCGATGTGTTGGTTAATTTTGCAAGCGCCAGGGCCAATGAAGAAGATGAAAAACTGTACGAATCGATGATATTTCAATACAGGCAATCACGCAAGCTTTATAATGCAGGAATTCCTTTAATAATCAATGTGTCGTCACAGTCAGTATACAATCAAAAACAAGATATGCCCAAAAACGAATCAGCACCGGTTGAAATAAACAATTTATATGCTTTTCAAAAATACATGGCCGAAGAGTTTTTTCAAAACATAAACGAATCATTTCCTGCTAACAATGTTATTTCTTTAAGACTTGCAAGGGTGATCGGTGTTCCTCATGATAATAATAAACCCGGAGGATTTTTTGCCAGGGTAATTGAAGCATTACAGAATAGCGAACATATTGATATTCCTTTCCCTGAAAACAAGATTAACCTTATTGATATAAGGGATGCAATAAATGCAATTTTTTATATAATTGGAAACAATGACCATGTAGAATTTCCTTCAGTGCTGAATGTAGGGGGAACAAATATATCCATCAGAGAATATTGTAAATTGGTTATTGATACTTTAGGCATGAACAAAAAGAAAGGTTTTATACGATTTGCAGATACAAAAGACGTTAAATCAAGTGCAATGATCAATGATGAATTGTTTAAAAAATATCATTGGGCAGAGAAATATACACTTGCGGATACAATAAAATTCATACAGGAGGCCAGCGACTGAAGATTTTTTGCTGTTTGTTCAACTTTTTCCCTTCATATTCAAGCCTTAAATAATACATAAATCCTAATTGTATATTCAAGAATATGGCATATTTTTCTAAAAAATATCGGTTTATTTTTTGATATTGCACTTTCGATTTTCTCCAGTAATTCCTAAAAATAATTTATTAACCATTTATTTAAATAGAGCCTCTAATTCTACAAAATCATGGTTTAATATGTTTTCTAAAATTATTCTCCATACCACATTGAACAAATGAATTGCGTTCGTCTGAATAAATAAATAGACAAATTCAAACGACAATACTTCGTTTGAATTTGTTATTCTATATACAATTTTTTAAATTTGTTATTCAGGATATGATTTTTTAAATTAAAACATTTAAGTCTATGGATTTTAGAGCATTACTACATTTACCTTTGCTGCTAACGGCTATGTTTATAGTCATTACTTCATGCGAAAAAGATGAAGAAATCAATGATGAACCTTCTGATGAGGGTACACAGGAGGAAGTTTCCGGTAATATAGATAAAAACACTACGTGGAATGATCGTGTTAGCGATCCGGAGGAACCTGATTACGTTATAACAAGCAGCTTTGAGGTAAATGCAGATCTAACTATAGAACCCGGAGTAACGGTTCATTTTGAAGAAGATGTGTTTATGAATATAAAGGATGGTGCCCTGATTGCAGAAGGAACCTCTGATAACCGGATTACCCTGACAAGCTCAAATGAAGCCGGAGGAATTAACTGGGGAGGGGTATATATTACGTCCTCGGATAGCCGCAATATCATTGCGTATGCCGACATCAAATATGCTGCAGGAACAAAAATGGATTTTTCCGATTTTAAAGATAAAAATACCGCTATCGGCCTGACTGACGGCGGAAAACTCAAACTAAAACATTCTACCATCAGCAACAGTGATGGTTATGGATTATATGGCAGATATGGTGAACTGGCAGAATTTGAAAAAAATAAGTTCAATGATAATGCAGCACATGGTATAGGAGTCGACATGACCGAGGCTGCCATGATTGACAGTAACACTACCTTTTCGAACAATGTATACGCTGTAGAAATCTTTGGATCCGATTCGAAGGATGGAGATGAATTAAATTATGCAAATCTCTCCGGCGATGCTTCTTACTATGTTACGGGCGACCTTAGTGTCAGCGCAGATATTACCATTAATCCCGGAGCCAGGTTTGAATTTGAGCAAGATAAAAAAATGACGATTTTATCTGCTGGCATGTTAATGGCAAACGCAGACGGAGATGAAAGTATTGTATTCACCAGCGCCAAAGCTTATGCAGGGATCTATTGGAAAGGAATTGCAATAGAATCCGCAGATGCGAGAAACGAGCTAAACAATGTACAAATCTCTTATGCAGGAAACACTGAATGGGATTTTGCAGATTTTAAAGATAAAAAAGCTGCTTTGGCCTTGAAAACGGATGGGCAAATAAAACTGAAAAATACCGAAATATCGAATAGCAACGGCTATGGGGTTTATGCAAGATATGGGGAATTCAGTGAGTTTGCAAACAACACCTTTGCAGATAATAGTGGCACAGCTATCGGCCTATTTGCCAATCTAACCAGCAAGATCGATGAAGGAACCAGCTTCACGGGAAACGGTTTGGACGGCGTGGAGATATTCGGAAGTGACCTTACATCGTCAGCAACATGGATTAGTTTGCAAGGTAGCGCAAAATACATGGTGTCCGGGGACCTTTTTGTACAAAATGCATTGACCATTGATCCCGGAGCTACTTTTGAATTAGATGTAGATAAAAAATTTAAAGTGTCTTCTGGTGGTGGATCCCTTAGCGCAGAAGGAACTGCTACTAATAAAATTATCTTTACAACCAGCACAGAAGGTAGTCGCTGGTCAGGTATTCATTTTCGTTCGGCCAGTTCATTAAATAAAATGGATTATGTGGAGGTGCTTGATGCAGGAGGTACAAAGCATGATGATCTTGATAATTTCGTTGATGTCTACACAGCAGTCTCAGGAGATAATAATGCAACGCTCACAATAACGAATAGCAAGGTAGCTAATAGCGGAGGATTTGGCGTATATTGGCAAGACGGGACTACAATTAATACTGATGTTGAAACTGCCAATGAATTTACAAATAATGATAGCACCAATGTAAATATAGAGGGTTAATGCATTATTTTTTAAGAGAAGAATTGATAATTAAATAATCAAAAAAATAAATTATTATGAAACAAGCGGTTACTTTAGGACGTATAGGTATCTTATTACCTATAGCATCAATTATTCCGATTTTAGGTGCTTTAGCTGGATTAGCATCTCTTGTACTATTAGTGCTTTCGCATTATAATTTTTCAAAAGTTTATGATAAGGCTGGGATCTTTAAAAAGGCATTGACCGGCTTTATTGTGCAAATTGGAGGAAACATAATAGGTGGTATTATTATAGCTATTGGAGTGGGAACAGCTGCAGTTTCTTTATCAGCTGACGGACCAGAATCATTAGGATTACAGCAAGTCAAAAACTTGATTTTTGAAAGCGGGTTAACAATTTTCGGAGCCATATTTATCCTTGTGGGTTTAATTGTAGGATTCTACTTTTTATTTGAAGCTCTCAAGGAACTTGCTGAGCAAACTGAAATTAAGCTTTTTAAGACAGCAGGTTTGCTTTATTTTATAGGAGCTATTAGTATAATCGTTTTCTTTATAGGATTCCTGATTATTTTTGTTGCATGGATTATTCATATTATAGCTTATTTTTCTGTTCCGCTCGAGAATAACACAACAGAAACATCAACTTAATTGACTCTTTTTCTGACTTTTCATTATCCTTTCCGTTAAATTTGAAGCACCAATTATAACCGTGTTTAAGATGAATATAAATAATCAGATGGAAATTTATTTTTCCCCCGCTTAAATGCAGAATAGAGCGATGATTTTGATTTAAATCCCACAAGGTTTCCCAACCCCTCTATATTGTAATGTTTATATTCAGGCATCCTGCTGAGTCGAATGAATTCTTCAACACGATAATGGTTAATCAGGTGATAAAAATTAGAACCGG
>CAZJWE010000175.1:0-7354 GCA_964549265.1 uncultured Bacteroidales bacterium
TTCCTCAAAACACAATGTATTTTAGTTTATCAACCATGGTTTAGAATAGAGCCACAATAAATAAAGAAGAATGAAAAACAATGTAACCTTAACATTATTATTTTAACTTCTAAACTTCTACACTTCCAATGCTCTGTTCTTCCCATTTAATTTGCAGTAAAACCCAAAACATAACTCCTTGATAGTCTGAATTTTGTGAAACTTAGAATTTTGGTGTTTTTGTGCAATTTCTTAAATTATGGACTTTTTGGACTGCCACTTTTTTCTTTTAGTTTCTTTAAAATTTGTATATTTGTCAATATTATTGTTACGTTTTTAACAAGAAACTTGAATAATATGTCATTCAATAAAAAAGAAAATCGTAATTTCAAAATTTCATGCCCCCTTTATCTGTCGTAATCATCACATATAATGAAGAAAAAATGATTGGCAAATGCCTGGAATCCATACAGGACATTGCCAATGAAATCGTTGTAGTAGACTCGCTTTCAACTGATAATACACGAAGCATCTGCGAACAATACAATGTAAAATTTATTGAACATGCGTTTGAAGGCCATATCCAACAAAAGAACCTGGCTCTTTCTCATGCTGCAAATCCGCACGTATTATCATTGGATGCTGATGAAGTAGTATCTCCAAAACTAAAAGAAAGCATTAAAAGCATAAAACAAAACTGGGAACATGATGGTTATTATTTCAACCGGCTTACCAACTATTGCGGAAAATGGATCAGGCACTGCGGTTGGTATCCTGACAAAAAACTGCGGTTGCTCGACCGGCGAAAAGGGCAATGGGGCGGTGTAAACCCGCATGATAAAATCATGATGGAAAAAAATTCCAGGATATGCCATCTAAAAGGTGATTTATGGCATTATTCATTTTTTTCAATCGGCCAGCATATTGAGCAAATCAATAAATTTACAGACATAAGCTCGCGCCAGCTTTTTGAGCAAGGTAAAAAAGCGTCTGTGGCCAAAATCCTGTTCAGCCCCTTTATTAAGTTTATCCGCGACTATATTGTAAAAGCCGGTTTTCTCGATGGGTTTTATGGCCTGGTGATCAGCATGAATTCTGCTCATGCTAAATTCTTGAAATACAGCAAATTAAAAAAATTGCATGACACCCGGTAACAACATTTGTTTTTTTAATAGCAACAAAGCTTGGGGAGGTGGAGAAAAATGGCACCTGGATTTTGCAGCAAGGCTTTCTCTTGAAGGGTACAATGTGAAGATCGCCTGTAATCCGAAAGGCAGTCTGCTCACCAAAGCACAACAACAACACATTCCGTATGCTGCATTTAAAATAACGAACCTCAGTTTTATCAATCCGTTTAAGCTCTATCGTTTATACCGGTTTTTCAAACTACAACACACACATCTTATTGTATTGAATTTGCCATCTGACTTAAAAGCAGCCGGAATTGCGGCACGGCTGGCCCGGGTGAACAACATCATATACCGCCGCGGAAGCGCCATACCTGTGCGGGACACATGGTTGAACAGGTTTCTGTTCCGAAATATCATTAAAGGAGTCATTGCCAATTCGTTCAAAACCAGGGATACCATCCTTCAAAACAATGCAACACTCATTGATCCGTCAAAAATCAATGTTATTTATAATGGCATTGACCTTGAGAAATATGATAATAAAGATACAGAAGCGGTATATAAGCCCTCCGGGAAAGAATTGATCATTGGAAATGCCGGCAGGCTGGTAAACCAAAAAGGACACCATTTTCTGATTGATATAGCTGAACATTTAACGGCAAAAGGAATTGATTTTAAAATACTCATTGCCGGAGATGGAGCACTTAAAGAGAAATTAAAAAAATATGCCAGGGAAAAACAAGTGAATGAAAAAATTATCTTCACGGGATTTGTGCCTGACATAAAATCGTTTATGCTATCTCTTGATATTTTTGTGCTTCCATCATTATGGGAAGGGTTTGGATATGTATTGGTAGAAGCAATGGCATGCAAAAAACCGGTTATTGGGTTTGATGTAAGCAGCAACCCGGAAATCATCCGGCATAAAGAAACCGGTTACCTCATTGAACACCAAAACATTGATCAATTTACAAATAAACTAATGCAATTGGCCAATGACAAGAAGTTAAGACAAACATTAGGCGAAAACGGAAGGCAATTTGTGGAACAAAACTTCACCATGAAAATTGCATTGAACAAATTCAAAGAATTATATTTGCAGGATATTTAAATCATTCTGAACATAAACTATGTATTTTTTAAAAAAATATCGCCGGGGCATTAAAAACAGGTATACAAAAAAAACGCCGCTCCCTGAAATCATCTTAAAAGACATCATTTTCACGTTCCAGGAGTTGGGGAATTATTTTGCAAATGGATTTAAAACCCCTACCATTCTTGCATACCCTCATTTGCCAAGCAGAAAATCTTCACTCTATAAACTTTGCAGGCACATGCATTTTAATTTAACGAACAACATACACCGTAAATTTGATGTCGCGATTTATTGGGAATATGGCACACACCTTAAAGAATATCAAACACTGGAAAAGATCAATAAACATAAACCGGTGATCAACTTAAATGTACGAGACATCAGCAAAAAAAATGTGGATCAGAAATTCCTGGAAATCTTTGGTTATTCGACATTTATTGACCCTTTAACATATCATGGAAAATGTGTCAAAAAAAGCAATATCAATGCGTTGCATGATGGTGAAATCATTGACTGTCCTGTCGCAAAAAAAGACAGCCGGTTTGTTTACCAGATACCCCTGGATAATCTGAAAGAAAACGGAAAGCATGAAGACATACGTATTCCGGTTATTGCAAATGAATTTCCACTGGTGTTTCTTCAGTACCGGTCTGCTGACAACAGGTTTAGCATTGCCGTAGATGGGGAATTAAAACACCGTCATGAAGTATTATCCGACACCGAAACAAATTTGATCAAAAAACTCTGCCGTACCATTGGACTTGAATTTGGTGAAATAGATGCCATACGGCATCAAAAAGACGGAAAACTATATGTGATTGATATTAACAACACTCCTTCGTCGAGGTTCAGGTTATTTTCTAAAAAAGCCTATAAGCCCTTTTTAGATAAACAAAAGGATTTATTTTTCAAAAATTATTTATAACAACAAAAAAATGTTTGATTGAAAAACATTTTGAGGAATATGTTGATACCAATCTTTATTTCACCGTATTAACCACCAAACAACCCAACAACAACAATCTTTTTAATAATTACAATACATACTCATACAACCGTGATGATGAAGACCGTTCGTTCAAATTTGACTCAAAAGAACATACTGTATACGCAGGAGAAATACCCCAAGCAATCCGGGTGAATTATTACAAGTATCATAAATTCCATCAAATAGATTCCATTGAAGAATATTTCAGCAATACTTTGAAATATGAACGACAAGATGGCCTGACAGTGAAAGACAGTGCTATAATTTTACAAGACAGTATTTTCAGTCTTGAATATTACTTAACTGATACCAATAGTATCCGAACCATCAGAAAAAAGAAGATCATATTCAACGGAGTAGAATACATTATTGCTGCAAATTATGACTCCCTTACAGGTGAAAGTAAGTTCATCAGTACTTTTTTTGAGACATTTGCACCCAGAACCGATACACTGATCGGAACCAATGCATTCATGAATAAAGTAGATTTATTTTTTCAATCAATTGGCAGTGATTCAGCAATGTTGGAACATGCTAAACAATCTGTAGAGGATGTTGACTTTGAAGATGAACATGCACCGTTGATTATTTCAATGCTTGACACATCAAAAATAGTCCGAAATGACTTAGGGTTTAGAAGAGACCTTATTTTGGCATTGGAAACATTAAAACATAAAGATATCATCCCGTCTCTTTCAAGAATGTATGAACAAACAGGCGATACTTCAACACTCTAATTTGCGATCCTTGAAGCATTATCGGGCCAACAGACGAAAGAAGCCAGCTTCAAATTCAAAGAATTAATCATTCAAAACCCACCTCTAAGCAGTAGTATATATGATATTAATTCACTGTTCTATCCGTTTTATGACTCCATTGAATTGGCTGCACATTTATTCCCGGAATTGATGGAACTAATCCTCTATCCCGAATACAAAGTGCAATTATTCAAATCATTGTCGCAGGTACTTGACAGCTCATACATTGAATACAGTAGTATAGAACGCTATAAAAACAAATTAATCAGAGAAGCGAAATACAGTATAAAACGACATTTATATGCAGAAGAAAAAGAAGAAATCAGTGAATACAGCTATTCCAATTGGAGTAGAAGTGAAACCACTGAAATTTTAAACCTGGCATCAATATTATCAAAATACTATCATAGTGACCCGGCTGTTAAAGAAATTTTTAAAAAACTTCAGAGTTCTCCTGATGAAGACATTAAATTGTCTGCAAATATATTGGCAGTCAACCATAATTTGCCTGTAAATGATACGATCTGGACATATTTTTCATCAAATGATGAGTTCAGGATTGATTTGTATACAGCTCTTGATGACATTAAGCGGATTGATCTGTTCGATTCTGCCTATGCCACTCCAACGGACTTCTCAAGGTCGCAAGCTGTCAAATACAGCTTTGATTATGAAGAAGATAGCATTCTTTTTTACACAAAAGAATACATTCAAATCAATGATACTCTGAAAGGATGGTTATACTTCTATAAAATAAAGGAAGAAAACCGCAACGATTGGTTTTTGTCTTATGTAGGGCTACAACCCGTGGACACCAATGATTTTGACGATGATTATATTATAAAAGAATCAAGTAAATATAAAAATAATGAATACGATGTAATTGAACAATCAGAAGAAGAGATATTTGAAGAAATCGTAAAGGATGCAATCAAAGATTTCCGTTACTGGGGTCGTCAAAGAGCCGATAACTCTTCCGGATACCGCAATCGGGCTGGTCTAATTGATGAGATGTATGACAACTAAGTGTTTGGATCATAATGTCCGATAATTTCGTTACGCTCGCCCCAAAATTGTTCATTTTAATTTTTATATTTTGGATTTTAAGCTTGAGATATTGAACTTAATCTCCATGTTCAATATCATAGATAGTTGTTTTTAAAAACAATCAATATTTAGAATAGAGCCATTTTATTTATTGCATGCCTGCTTCACTCTTATATTTTGTGAAATAAATTTTCAGGTCAGCTTCACTTTTGTACTTGGTAAAGTACACCTTCCAATCCGCTTCACTTTTATAATCTGTCCAATACCAAATACCACTATAGGGCTTGGCTTCGCTTTTGTATTTGGTTTCAATTACAATCATCTCTGCCTCACTTTTATATTCCGTAACATATATTTTTTTATCGGCTTCACTCTTATAAGATGTCCTGTAAACCTTCTGAGCATTTATAATACCACAAACCCCGAATAGCAATATAAAAATAATTGTGTTTTTCATGATCTTACATCTTTAAAATGATATTAGATTCAATATAATATGTGTTTGGTTTTTGGAAAGATAATGATTTTTTAAAAGAAATACAGTTATCCAATTAAAAAATAAAACCTGACATTATTGATAATACCGCATCTTTCCTATAATTTTGTAACTTTATGGTCAGTCTATAAACAGCCGCTATATTGGCCAGGTGGCCACTTAACCGGATTTTTTAAAATCATCATAAACTCCTTAATTGCTCATGGCACATGATATAACACAATTATCACCTTCTCTTTTATGGCACCATTTCAAGGCTTTAACTGATATCCCCCGCCCTTCCGGGAAAGAAGAAAAAGCCATTGAATATGTAAAACATATTGGCAAAAAAAACAACCTGGCAACTCATAGTGATGATGCTGGAAATGTGGCCATCCAAAAAGATGCAACACCGGGGATGGAAAACAGAAAAACAGTAGTATTGCAAGGGCATCTCGACATGGTTCCCCAGAAAAACGAAGCAACCGATCATGATTTTGAAACAGACCCTATTAAAACGATTATTGAAGGGGAATGGGTTACAGCACAGGGAACCACCCTGGGCGCTGACAATGGTATTGGTGTAGCAGCTATTTTGGCGCTCCTCGAATCACAAGATATTGAACACCCTCCACTTGAAGCATTGTTTACAGTTGACGAAGAAACAGGCATGACAGGCGCATTTCAGTTAAAAAAAGGATTTATTAAAGGGGATATTTTATTCAACTTAGACACCGAAGAAGAAGGTGTGTTGATTACAGGGTGTGCGGGTGGAGTAAACATAACCGGTACACTTCCATACACCCCAAATCCGGCTCCAAAAGATCATGTTCCGTTTGAGATTTCCGTATCAGGACTCACAGGCGGCCATTCAGGGATGGACATCCATAAAGGCAGAGGCAATGCAAACAAGCTGCTAAATAGATTTTTATGGCATGCCATACATCATTTGGATGCTGTGTTATCAAAATATAAGGGGGGGAATCTTCGCAATGCTATTCCAAGAGAAGCATTCGCTACACTATTGATTCCCGGGAAACACCAACAACAACTCCATGAATCTGTTGATCAATTCCGGGAACTATTTACCAATGAAATGAAACAAACAGACCCCGGCCTGGAAATACGCATTGCAAAAGCTCCTATGCCCAAGACAGTAATACCCAAAGATGCTGTACAACGATTAATAAAAATCATATATGGCATTCCGCATGGTGTGATCCGGATGGAGCCCGAATTGGATTGTGTCACCGAAACCTCAAATAATTTAGCAGCTGTTTTTACAAATGACGGCCATATTCAAATTTTAAATTTACTGCGCAGTTCCAAAGATTCTGCAAAAGAAGACCTGGCAAACATGATTCGAAGTATTTTTGAATTGGGCGGCAGCGATGTCGAAGAAGAAGGTGCATATCCAGGATGGCAGCCGGACCCTCATTCAGAAATTGTGAATGTAATAAAGCAAACATACAAAAATAAATACGGGCAGCACCCCAGGGTTGAGGTTATTCACGCCGGTCTGGAATGCGGGATCATAAAAAGCATATATCCGCAAATTGATTGCATCTCATTCGGCCCGGTAATCACCGGTGCGCATTCACCGGATGAACGGGCCAATATAAAATCTATTGAACGATTTTGGGATTTATTAATAAGTGTTCTTAAAGAAATCCCAGCTAAATAGTGTTTGTCAATTGGCTTTTGCTTTTTCAAAGCAATGGGCCGGTGCTTTGTTTGCAAAAAATCCTTTCATAATATCGTCGTTGCCCGAACTGCCTTCAACTATATTGCGTCGCTGCTTTATTTGTCTTTGCATGGTTTTTTAACTTTTTTTTAGAAAAAAAGAAAGAAAAAAATCGTGCAGGACTCCTCGCCGACCCA
>CAZJWE010000176.1:0-7277 GCA_964549265.1 uncultured Bacteroidales bacterium
AACAGTATTTTAGGTCCTGTAAAAATATTTAACCACTAAAATAAGGGTAGTACCATAATTTCTTTATTATGATACAAATTTATGAAAGCTACCCCAAAAGTAGAAGCGATTAAAAATAGAAAAAAAAGGAATTAATAGAAGTCCCCTGAAGTCAATATAACCGGTTCCATACCTTCTTGATCTCAGCAACTCACCCCTTCAACACTCAATCAACTACATTTTTACTCTTCCAATTTAGCTGCTTTTGTTTTGGCTTCCCTGATGATTCTTTGTGCACGTTGATCAGCTTCCCTGATGACTTTATCTGCTTTATCATCTGCCTCATCTTTGATTTTTTTAGCAGTTTTTTTGGCTGCAGCTTTAGCGATTGGGTTATTGGCTTCGTCAATGAGCCTGTCTGCTTTATCATCCGCTTCATCACGGATCTTATCAGCAGTAGCCCTGGCAGTCCGTTTTATTTGCGCCGCTTTTTGTTCCGCCTCTTTAATGATTTTTTTGGCTTTTTCACTGGCCTCTTTTTTGACATCTTCTGTTTTTTCTTTCACAACTTCTTTCACTTTTTCTTTGCCCGCATCCAGCACTTGTTCCTGGATGGATTCCCCTTCTTCTGCACCTTTAAGTTTTAGTCCTACTTTTGGGTCATCAAATGTGCCTTTAATCGTTAATCCAAGTTTAATGTCTGTGCCGGGCTGAATGTCTATCCCTTTTGAAGCAGCTTTAGAGGCCAGGCTGTTAATGACTTGGTTTGCCTGGTTTCCGATATCAGACCTGGGCATAGACATATCCACTGTATAATCCATGGTCTGATCAATGCCCTGGCTTCCTTCAATTGCCATTTCGGTATTCAACGCATTTATTTCAAATGGTTCGAAGAATATGCGACCTTCTTTGATTTCAAAATAAATGTTGAGGTCTTTTAAATCCAATTCCTTGAATTTATCATTATTCAGTTTGTCAGCAATTTTTTGAAGGGTCTTTGATGATTTCACTTCTACATTCCTTGAAGAAAGAGACCCTTTTCCATTCACTGTTTCGTACATAGGCTGCATATGTTGGTCTAAAATGCTGGTAAACGAAAATTCCGAAGAAAATTTGCCTTCACAGCGTTTGGCAATAGGAGCATATTCTTCAATAATGCTGAATGAATTTGCAGCATCCTGTATGTCAAAACCAGAAATATCAAGAGAAAAGTCAACAGCAGGTTTCATGGGGTTTTGTGTGCTGTAATAACCGTCCATGATCATACTTCCTTTAAGCATATTCATGCTTAGATTGGTGAGCTCTACTTTGCTGTTATATATTTTGATGATACCAAGGATGTTGTTAATGTCCAAATCATCATATAAAAGTTTGTTAATGGTAGAAGTTAATGTAAAATCAAGGTTTCCGGGGACTTCAACAACAGTTAAAGCAGTGGTGTCAGTGGTTTCTTGTTCTTCTGTTGCTCCTTCGGGTATTTCTGTTTCGGTGTCTGCCATGAATTCATTCAGGTTCAGGTTATTGGAGTTAAATGTAAATGTTCCGCCAAGTGTGTCGTCGGATAGGGCATAGGGGATAAAGTTTTCTATTTTGCCCTGCATCTGGAAGTCGCTTTGGCCTATCCTGGATTTGAATTCTGTGAGTTCAACAAATTGTGGAGAGAAGATCATGTTTAAACGATCAATGTAAACAGGTTTTGGCACTTCGGCTCCTGCATATTTGAATTTGCTCAAATCCACTTCTCCTTTGGCATTGAATGCTTCATAATTTTCATTTTCTATCATGGAAGATCGTCCCTGCATACGAACGTCTGTTTTCAATACTCCTTCTATTTCAATGTCATCCATGGGGATGATATGTTTAATACTGCTAAAATATATGGTGCCATTCATGCTGGCATCAACAGCAGGGTCACTCATCGGGGTGGTAATATCCATTTTCATGTCAAACGGGTTGCCGGCCATCTCTACATGAAATTGATTTAAATGAATTTCTGTATTGTCCTGATCAGAGCCATCGAATAATACTGCCAGGTCAATCAGGATGTTTTCAACTGCTCTTGGCATGTCAGGATAACTGAACATTGCATCTTTAACATTCAGGTATAGTTTGGCGGAAGGCAAAGACTCTTCAGCTAATATTCCGTTCACTTCGCCTTTTAATGTTAGTTCGCCTTTTGTTTGAATGTCATCGAAATCACGAGTATATATGGCAGGGACCAGCGATAAAAGTGTTTTAAATGAAGTTTGATTGGTATGAAAGCGAAAATCAAGTATCGTTTGGTCTTCGGTCATTTGAGTGCTTCCGTTTAATGTCAGGGTAAATTCATTCAGGCTGATCTGATTTTTTTTCAGAGTATAAATATTTTTTTTCATATCTGCAGCAATGTCTGCTGAAAGTCCAAATGATGCATTTTTCAGATAGTTGACCCCGCCATATTTTGCATTTATTTCATCTATGGAGGCTTCCATTACAAGCGTGGTAAAGTCTTTGGCCATATTTCCTTTTAACAGGTAATTTAAATTTTTTATTTCAGCTTTGGTATTTGATTGAAAGTCTTTATATTGGATGTATGCTTCGGATATTTCAAATTTTTTCAGTGATACTTGAAAATCTGATTCTTCTTGTTGTTCAGTGGGTTCTTTTTCGGGTTCTTCTGTAGCCGTTGTATCGGATTTCATGATATCCCAGTTCGCCTGTCCGTTTTCAAGAACCATGGCATTGATGACCGGATGATGCAATTCAATAGCTATAATTTTTATGTTGTTTTGAATGATACTCATCAGGTCAATATTGGTAACAAACCGGTCAAATCTGATCAATGTGTCATTTTGGAAAGCTTCTTTACCGGTTACCGATAATTCTTCCAATTCAACATTCAGGTTCGGAAAACTTTTAATTAGTGATAGATTAAGATCACTAAATTCTACGTTGGCATTTAAATTTTTATTAATTTGCGTTTTGGCAATCGTAAGTATTTGTCCTTTAAATAAATATGGCGCAACAAGTAAAAGGACAATAATGGCTGCAATGACTATACCGGTTATTTTTAATGCTTTCTTCATGATAAAAATGCTTTTTTTAAAAAAATGAAATATCTATATGATATTGGAATATTTATTGAAAAGTAAATTTAATGAAAAATATGAAAATAAAATAAAATGATTATTATATTTTTGTGCATTTAAAATTAATTCATTTAAATAACTATATATGAGTCCCGAATCTCCATTAAAGATTTTTGCAGGTCCTGGTTCCGAATACATCGGTAAAAGCATTGCTAAACATTTGGGCCAGGAGCTTGGAAAATATACCATGCACAGGTTTAGTGACGGGGAATGCCAGCCGGCCTTTACAGAATCTGTTAGAGGGTGCAGTGTGTTCATCATTCAATCTACCTTTCAGCCAAATGATAATCTCATTGAACTATTACTTCTTTTAGATGCAGCCAAAAGGGCCTCGGCACAAAAAATTATTGCTGTTATTCCATATTTTGGTTTTGCCCGTCAGGACCGGAAAGACATCCCCCGTGCAGCCATAGGTGCAAAGATGGTAGCAAATTTATTAATGTCTACCGGGGTTGACAGGGTTATGTCAATGGACTTGCATGCAGGGCCAATCCAGGGATTTTTTGATATTCCTGTGGATCACCTTACTGCGTCTCCTATTTTTGTTCCGTATATCCGGAATCTTAACCTGAACAATCTGGTGATTGCAGCACCAGATATGGGGGGAACCAAGCGTGCCAATAGTTTTGCCAGGTTCCTCGACAGTGAAATGGTCATTTGCTATAAGCAACGCAAAAAAGCAAACAGCATTGAAGCATATAAGGTAATTGGAGAAATTGAAGGGAAAAACGTAGTGATTATTGATGACATTATTGATACAGCAGGAACCGTAACCACTGCAGCCAATATGATGCATGATGAGGGTGCTGCCAGTATTCGTGTAGTAGCAACACATCCGGTTTTATCAGGCCCGGCTATTGAACGTATTGAGCAATCATATATCACAGAGGTTATTGTAACAGATTCCATTCCTTTAAAAACCGAGTGCACAAAAATAAAAGTATTGTCAATCGCAGAAATATTCGCAGAAGTAATTAAAAATGTATATAATCATAAATCAATTAGTTCACATTTCCTATAATTTATTGTATATTTGCATCCGCAAATTTTAAAATAAGCATATTAATAATAAGTAGAACATGAAAGAATTTAATATTAAAGGTAAAGAAAGAGATAAAACAGGACGCAATAATTCCCAGAAGGAACGACGAGAAAGTTTAGTGCCCTGTGTTATTTATGGTGGTAAAGAGAATAAACATTTTGCCACCCAACTGAATAATTTCAATAATCTGGTGTATACTCCAAACGTATATTTAATCAATATTGACATTGAAGGGAAAAATCATAAAGCTATTTTGCAGGATGTTCAGTTTCATCCGGTAACTGATAAAATCATTCATGCCGACTTTTATGAAGTTTTTGAAGACAAAGAAGTCTCCATAAGCATCCCTGTAAAATTAAAGGGTAGTTCTCCCGGTGTTCAAAAAGGAGGTTTATTACGTGAAAAGAGGCGGACATTATTAGTCAGGGGACTTCCTAAAAATTTACCTGATCATTTAGAAGTAGATATTTCAGGATTGGAAATTGATGATAATATCCATATTGGAGACTTGTCATTTGAAAACCTGGAGATTTTAGACCCTGCAGAAGCAATGATTGTAACAATCATATCTCCCAAACGCCTTGAAAAAGCCCTTGAAGAAGCTGAAGCTGCTGCTGAAGAAGCTGGCGAAGGAGCTGAAGAAGCAGTACCTGCTGAAGGAGGAGAAGCTCCTGCACAAGAAGGTGCCGGTGAAGCTGCTGCTGAAGAAGGACAAGAGAGTGGCGGTGAAGAAAGTAAAGAAGAATAATGTATTTACCTTAGTATAACAATCAAAACCTGTATCTTTTGAAATATCTTGTAACAGGTTTGGGAAATCCGGGTGACGAGTATGCCAATACACGTCATAATATAGGATTTGACATTATTGATGCCCTGGCTAATAAGTCAGGGCTGTCTTTTTCAAGTAAACGGTATGCATGGGTGGCAGAATACCGTTTCAAGTCAAACATATTTGTTCTTATCAAACCAACAACCTATGTCAACCTCAGTGGAAAAGCTGTGAATTATTGGATGAAAAAGCATAATATCCCATTAGAACAGCTTCTGGTCATTGTTGACGATGTAAACCTGCCATTTGGCGTATTACGGTTAAGAAAAAAAGGTGGCGCCGGCGGTCATAACGGACTGGAAAGCATTAATGAAATAATTGGAACAAAACAATACCCGCGCCTGCGTTTTGGTATTGGCAGCAATTATTATCCCGGACAGCAAGCAGACTATGTATTAGGTGAATGGGATGAAGAAGAACAATCTAAACTACCTGAGCTCACAGATAAAGCCATTGATATTATAAAGAGTTTTGCTGCAGTGGGAATTGACAGAGCAATGAACAAGTATAACTCATAATAGAACGGTTTTTGGGGATTTTTTTCTGAGTTAAACCATTTCTTGATCTCCTTCCGGATGTGACACTCATGAAAATAAACATATAAATTTTATAGTTTGCAGCATTAAATAAATGAAATCCATTTTAAAAAGCAAAGGAAAAGGCAGTGTAGGAGAAATGTTGAGTTTAGCACTGCCAATTGTCATGTCACATGCCTGTGATACGGTCATGACCTTTACAGACAGGATGTTTTTGTCACGTACAGGCCCCGAACTTATGAGCGCCGCAATGGGCGGAAGTATTACCGTACTTATGATGATGACTTTTTTTATGGGGCTGACCGGATATTCCACTGCTTTGGTAGCTCAGTATTTTGGAGCCGGTCAAAAGAAGATGTGTGCTGTAACAACTTCGCAGGCCTTGTTCATTTCATTGGCAGCATATCCGGTTTTATTATTTGCCAGGCCCCTGGGGTATCATTTCTTCAATTTCATGGGAATACCTGAAAACCAAATTGTACCACAAACAATGTATTTCAATATTTTGATGTTTGGTACAATCATCACACTGCTCAGGAACAGCCTGAATTGTTTTTTTTCAGGAATAGGCCGGACCCGGATTGTCATGATTTCGTCGGTTGTGGTGATGGTTGTAAACATTGGCCTGAATTATATACTGATATTCGGAAAACTCGGATTTCCGGCACTTGGAATTCAAGGCGCTGCATATGGAACCATTATAGCAAGTACAACAGGAATAATTATCCTCTTTTTTGCTTATTTTAAAAAGACTATACAAAAAGAATTTAATGTTTTGGCATCATTCATATATAACAAAAAGGTGTTTGGGAAGCTGATTTATTTTGGCTATCCTGCCGGATTGGAATTTTTTATGAATTTTCTTGCTTTTACAATCCTAATCTTTATTTTTCATTCGCATGGGCCAGTCACAGCCACTGCGTCTACGATTATGTTTAACTGGGACATGGTTTCGTTTGTCCCCCTCATTGGTATTCAAATTGCTGTAACCAGCCTGGTAGGGCGCTATATGGGAGCCAAAGACCCTGATACTGCTTACAAAGCAACAATATCAGGCATAAAATCAGGTATTTTTTATTCTATAGGTATACTTGTATTGTTTCTTTTCTTTCCGGGTGTTTTGGTGCGTATATTTGAGCCATCAGGAGAAAGCGCCATTTTTCAGCAAGCGTTTCCTATTGCTAAAACAATGTTGCGAATAGCCTCCGTGTATGTATTGCTTGATGTTGTAGTTATTGCTATGGTGGGAGCACTTCGTGGTGCCGGAGATACGCATTGGGCCATGCGCGTATCCATTGCGGTTCACTGGCTGTTTGTTCCGGTATTGTATGTTATTTTGCATGTGTTCAATATGTCACCTGTACAAGGATGGATTGCCGTAATTTGTATCTTTTTATTGTTTTCGTTTTTATTTTTCAGACGATTTAAACAGGGTAAGTGGAGAAAAATTAAGGTGATTGAGTGATTTGTTGATTTTGTAGGAAGTGTTTGAGTATTGTGTATCGTTGAATATTCTGACTCCTGACTTCTTTTTAAGTAATTCAAGTTTTATTGTTAAGCAGGGGGGGTGCCTTGGGGCTTATATGGAAGTTAGAAGGGATGATTAATTTGTTGATTGGAAGGGGAGTTTGCGTTTGAGCATGTTGTGAGCGTTTGCATATTCTGAATTCTGACTTCTCTTTAATTAATTCATCTGTTTATTTTTAATTTTTTAATGGTCAGATGGAGCTCGCCATGAGTTTAATCTATTGACTTTGAGTAAA
>CAZJWE010000177.1:0-7219 GCA_964549265.1 uncultured Bacteroidales bacterium
AAATTAAAAAGAAGAATTAAAGAAGCCTACCGTTTAAATAAAAAAGATATTATTCAATATTTATTGAAAAAAAATGTGCAAATTGCCATTGTTTTTATTTATTTAGATAAAAAAGAGGCAGATTATCAAACCATTGAAACAAAATTAACCCATTTACTCCAAATAATCAAGGAGAAATATTCATGAAGTTCATTTTTAAATATTTATTCATTGGGGTCATTTATATTTATAAATATATCGTATCACCTGTCTTGCGGCCTTCATGCAGGTACATTCCTACATGTTCGGAGTATGGCCTCGAAGCCATTAAAAAGCACGGGCCCTTTAAGGGAGGATATTTCGCAATAAAAAGAATACTTTCCTGCAATCCCTGGGGTGGACACGGATACGATCCTGTTCCCTGAATTTTATGAATATACTATATACATGTTGAATCCGGAATTATCAACAAATAATAAAACAAATGAAGACACCTTTTCTGCTGACGGCATTCATGTTTATACACTATTTCCTGTTCGGACAATCAACTTATGAACACATATCGAACAGGGGTATCTATGATTTTCTTGATGAAATGGCAAATGAACAACTGATACAAGTCAATACAACGATAAAACCATACAGCCGTTCTTTCATTCTTGAAAAATTATTAGAACTCAAAAAAAAGAAAGACATCCTTAACAGCCGTCAACAAAGCGATTTATTTTTTTACCTGAACGATTACTCATTAGCTGATCAATCTGATAGTTTAAGTATGCCAGACCGGTTTTTTCCCGATATATTTTCACAAAATAAACATGCAGCCACAAGCATTAATCCCTTAGGTTTCTTTTATAAAGAAAAAGACTTTATTTTTGGGCTGCAACCCATATGGGGAATAGAGTATTTTCAAAATAACCATGGCGACTTTCATCAAACCTATGGAGGGGGGAGAATATATGGAAGAACAGGTGAACATTTGAGTTTTTATGCCAGCCTGAGAGACCATCATACATCAGATATCCTTGTCAGGCCCGCTTATTTAACCCAAAGAGAAGGAGGTGTTTATAAAGGAAACAGTATAGGTGGTGGTGATTATAGTGAAATGCGTGGAGGTATTGTATACCATTGGAAATGGGGCAATATTGGGCTGGTGAAAGACCATTTGGCATGGGGCGATCAGGCCAATGGAAGCATTATTTTATCCGGCCGGACGCCGTCTTTTGCAATGGCGAAACTGCATTTAAGCCCTACGGATTGGTTTGATTTCAATTATTTTCATGGATGGCTTGTATCGGAAGTGGAGGATACACTTCGTTCTTATTCAACAACCTCAGGATATAGCCGGAAAGTATTCCGGGAAAAATATATGGCTGCCAATATGTTTACCATAATGCCCGTTCGCGGATTAAGATTGTCTTTTGGAAATTCTATTATCTATGGGGACATTCCGATTCAGGCCGCATATTTCATTCCTTTTATGTTTTTCAAATCTATAGACCACACAATTAATGCACGTATTGAAAACCAAAATTCACAAATGTTTGGAAATATCAGCATCCGAAACATTAAGCATGTGCATCTTTATGCATCGCTTTTTGTTGATGAATTTTCGATAGAACGTATTTCAGACCCCGGCCGACATAATTTTCACAGCTACAAAACAGGGACACAAATAAGCAACTGGCCAATTCAAAACATTTCTTTTACAGCAGAATACACACAATCTTCTCCTATCACTTATAAACACCGGATTCCTGTACTGACCTATGAAACAAATCGCTACAATCTCGGATATTTCATGAAAGATAATGCCAAAAATTATTTTGCTGCATTAAGTTATAAACCGGTTGCACAATTAAAACTTCGCGCCTCCTATGAGCATGCGATCAAAGGGAATGAATATCAATACATTCGTACAACTCCATTTGTTGACACTTACCCTCTTGTGGGTAACAAAACATGGGAAAAAAAGGAAATAGCTTTTCAGGCAGATTATCAATTCCTCTGTAATACTTATGTCTTTGCAGAATATATTATAAGCAATATAAAAGGTTATGAAGTGGATAATAAAAACGGGAAATATTATTTGGATTTATACGGCCCGGAGTTATTTCATGGGAATACTTCGTCAATTCATGCAGGATTGAATATTGGATTTTAGTTATGTCTCATGCCTGTCTTTAAGTATCTCCACAACATCTTCAATTCGTTTGCCTTTAGCGCTTAATAAAACGAGCATATGATACATTAAATCTGCTGCTTCATTTAAGAGCAGGTCATTATCATTGTCTTTTGCTTCAATCACCAGTTCTACGGCTTCTTCGCCCAGTTTTTGGGCTATTTTGTTAATGCCTTTTCTGAATAGTTTAGTTGTGTATGATTTTTCGGGCATTTCAGCTTTCCGCTGATCAATAATATCTTGTAGTTTCGCTAAAAAATTCAATTGATCATTGTTGTGTGTTGACATATTTCTCTTGTTTTTTCAATTATTCAATTTTAATTCCTTCTTTCTTATGCATCATATCCGTATTTCAATGTTTCGGTTATGAAGATAATGTTTAAGGTCCGGAATGTCAATGGTGCCAAAATGGAATATGCTTGCAGCAAGTCCTGCGTCAGCTTTTCCGTTCGTGAATACGTCCCTGAAGTGTTCCATGTTTCCGGCTCCACCGGATGCAATGATGGGGATTTTCAATTCATCAGATAATTGCGACAGTGCTTCACAGGCAAATCCATTTTTGGTACCGTCATGATTCATAGATGTGAATAAAATTTCACCTGCTCCTCGCTCCTGTGCTTCTTTGGCCCATGAAAACAGTTCTCTCTCTGTAGGGATTCGTCCGCCATTGATAAAGACTGTCCATTTGCCATTTTTAAATTCGGCATCAATAGCTACCACAACAAACTGGCTACCAAAATGCAATGACATATCGTCTATTAAATCAGGGTTTTTAACCACAGATGAATTGACGGATATTTTGTCTGCCCCTGCATTTAAGAGTATTTCACCGTCTTTGAGCTCATTGATTCCACCACCAACTGTAAACGGAATATTTAGATTTTTAGCAATGCGTTCTACCAAATCAGCAAAAGTTTTTCTTTTTTCGTGGCTGGCAGTAATATCTAAATATACCAATTCATCTGCTCCTGCTTCGGAATATGTTTTCCCCATTTCAACAGGGTCGCCTACCTCTTTGATATCTAAAAAATTAACACCCTTAACGGTTTGTCCGTTCCGGACATCTAAACAGGGGATGATGCGTTTTGCGAGCATATTTTAATTTGTTTTTTTATCAGGAATTCAGAATAAATTCTTTCAATTCTGTTAAAGTAATGTTGCCTTCATACAATGCTTTCCCAATAATAACACCATAAATCCCTTCATTATTCAATGATTCAATTTCTTCCATTGTGGTGATACCACCGCTTGCGATCAGGTGCATATCAGGAAAATTTTCATTCAGTTCTTTATAGAGGCCCAATGCAGCGCCTTTCAACATACCATCCTTTGAAATATCAGTGCAAAGCACTTTCTGTATGCCCATTTTCAGGTATTGTTCCAAAAAATCAGAGATGTCCACATTGGTAACATCCAGCCATCCGCTGATGGCAATTTTTTTGTCTTTTACATCAGCGCCTAAGATTATTTTATCTGAGCCATAGTGGCGTGTCCATTTTTCAAATAATCCGGGGTCTTTAATGGCAATACTGCCAATGGTCACCAGCGATGCTCCATGGTCAAAAACCCTGGCAATGTCATCATCTGTTTTTATGCCTCCGCCATAGTCAATTGTAAGATTCGTATGTCCGGCTATTTTTTCGAGTACAGGAATATTTATCACATGTTTGGATTTTGCACCATCAAGGTCCACCAGGTGCAACCTGTTGATTCCATGATCTTCAAATTTTTTTGCAACCTCCAGGGGGTCTTCATGGTATATTTTTTTTTGTGTGTAATCTCCCTGGCTTAGTCTTACACATTTCCCGTCTATAATATCAATTGCAGGAATGATGGTAATCATAATGATAAAAAGTTTTTTAATATACGTTCTCCGATAGTTCCGCTTTTTTCGGGGTGAAACTGGGTTGCATAATAATTGTCTTTTTGCAATACCGAGCTGAAAGGATGAATATAATTGGTCTCGGCAGCTGTGTTTTTGCCTGTTTCAGCATAATAACTATGCACAAAGTACACATAATTGCCTTCAAATGAGGAGTCAAAAATTCCTGGCTTCACATTGTGAAGGCTGTTCCAACCCATGTGGGGCACTTTGTAAATATTTTCTTTGCCGGGTTCCGGTTGAAAACGCCTGACCACTTCATCAAAAATTCCAATACACGGTGTGTCATTTTCTTCAGAATATGTACACATGAGTTGTAGTCCGAGGCAAATTCCGAGAACAGGTTGTGTTAGCTCTTTCAGGAGCAGGTCAAGCTTGTGCTGTTTCATAAACGCCATGGTAGTGCTTGCTTCTCCTACTCCGGGGAAGATTACTTTGTCGGCGCTTTTTATGATTTCCGGGTCATTGGTTACCTTAGCATTGACGCCCAGGCGTTGTAAAGCAAAAACAACCGACCGGATGTTTCCTGCATTGTATTTGATGACTGCTAATTGCATCTGCTTTATTTATGAAAATACGACTGTTCTGTTATTATAGACCAATATATTACGTTGTAAATGTTGATAAATTGCAGTGGAAAGAACGATTTTTTCCAAATCCTGTCCTTTCCGTACCAGTTCACTTACAGCATCTTTATGTGTGATGTGTGTTACATCTTGTTCGATGATGGGGCCGGAGTCAAGGTCTTCAGTGACATAATGGCTGGTTGCCCCAATGATCTTCACCCCTCTGCTATAAGCAGAATGATAAGGTTTTGCACCGGGAAACGCCGGCAAGAATGAATGATGAATGTTGATGATACGGTTTGGATATACATCAATTATTTGTTGAGTAAGAATTTGCATGTATCTGGCCAATACAACAAAATCTACTTCATATTCTTTTAATAATTCGATTTCTTTTTGTTCTTGTTGCAATTTATTTTCTTTATTGACAGGGAATAAGAAAAAAGGTATTTTAAAATGCTCTGCCACATAAGATAAATCTTCATGATTACTAATGATCAATGGAATATCCACATTCCACTCCCCTGATTGATATCTGGATAAAATATCAAATAAACAATGGGAAAGTTTAGAAACAAAGAGTGCCATTTTGGGGGTGTAATCCGAAAAATATAAATTCCATGACATATCAAATTTTTGAGCTACCTGTGTACCAAAAAAATCACCTATTTTTTCACGTGGAATTAAAAATCCTTCCAGCTCCCATTCGATTCGCATAAAAAAGACTTTCTCCTGCCTGTCAACATGCTGATCAAGATGAATGACATTGCCGTTGTTTTTATACACAAAATCTGTTATTTCAGCATTGATCCCTTTTTTGTCATCACAATGAACAAGAAGTATGGCGGTGTTTTTATTATTTTTCACCGGAACTTTATGGCGTATCATATATTTATGGTAATTGGATTTATTAAATTAAGCAGTGCAAAGATAATAAAACGCACGGTTAAAATAAGTTTGTACATGATACATTTTTGGGCCTCCTTGACTATAAAAATTTTTTTAGTTAACTGGCCAGGATAAATTTTATGATTGCATATGTTTATTATTTATTTATCAAAGGACATACGGAGCTCGTCATGAGTTTAATTGATTGACTTTGTATGATCTAAACAGATTTTCAATAATCATGTGGGTGTGTGTCATAAAAGTTGTCATGGCTCGGTTCATCTTATCCGTTATCAGCTATTTATTCTACAATGAGTTTATGGTTGGAAACGGATTTTCCATCAGAAATTTGAATTATATAAACGCCTTCAGGTATATCTTCCCGATTCAGTATTTGAATATCTGATTTATTGGATGCACCGGGGTGTATTTGTTTAGCAAACACGGCTTCTCCCAAAACATTTAATACTGAAATTTCAATTTTTTCATTTTGTATAAACCCGGATGATTTTAATTGTAAGGTTCCATGATAGAGCGGATTAGGATAAACAGAAGGGGTGTTGTCTGAAATCATATTTTCAGAAGTTCCGGACCCTATCAAACTTACATTTACAGATTGTATTTCTGCATATGGATCAATGCCTAATTTAATATAATAGGTTCCGGATTCAGTAATGCTATCAGGATTATTCACAGGGATTGTTGCCAATGAATCTTCCCAGTAAGTAATGTGCTGTTCAAGCGTGTAACAAGTAATTTCTTTTATATCCCAGAGCTCTGTGTTCATGGTGGTCAAATGTAATTTGATATATTGGGCGGAATCACCATTTAAATTTATAGATTTGATTGAATTGGGTAGAACAGAATCAAATTGAGCTGATTTAGTCCATTGCAGGCTATCAGAAGATAAATAGATTTCACAAGCCCCGTCCATGAATACGCTATCACCTGATGTGATATCGATTTTGCTCATTTGATAAACAGATTGCATATTGATAATGATGTAGTTTTTATGGGTTGTCTTGGTTATATTTGTTTTAGCCCTAAAATGTGTATTTAAAGAATCATTGAGAATAGCATTGATGCCATGTGCATCATTAAAATTTGTCATGTCAGAACAAGCGGCCCAATCATCTTTGTTGATTTCAGTGTTGATCCATCCTCCTGTGCTACCGGCAATAATAGCAGGATCGGTTAAATTAATGGAATATGCTTTGGGAGGGTTTGTTACAACTAATGTTGATGTATCGGTAATCATGACCTTTACAGAACTAACATTTTTACATCCCGCTGAATCTGTTATGGTTACTGCATATATGCCGGTTAACAATATACCAGCTGAATCAATAAAAGGTTGTTGGATTGAGGAAGAAAATTCATTTGGGCCTGACCATGACCAGCTTGACGCGTAACCGCTGCTTTCAATTAAGTTGATGTCTTTGCCTGCGCAGACCGGCGAGTTGCTACCTGCTGTGGCAGTAGGTAAACTGTTGACTGTTATATAATCTGTCTTTGTTTCTGTGGCAGTCACTGCATAGTCATCGGTTACTTCAAGGCTTACTGTTCGTGAGCCTGAGCCGGTGTAGATTACTGTATGAGGCCCTTCTCCGGTTTCTGTAGATGGGATCGCGCCTGTTCCAAAGTCCCAGCTATACGTTGTTGAAGTTGTGGTGCCGGTTGATTGATTTGTAAACACAACCGTGTCGCCATCACATATAGACG
>CAZJWE010000178.1:0-7217 GCA_964549265.1 uncultured Bacteroidales bacterium
TTTAATATTTTTATTCAACGCACGAAATTATGATTTACCTTCTAAAATCATGCGCCTGTGTGTCAATATTTGCTTGTCATGGACGTTTCATATGTTTATAATTTATTTTTAATGGTCATATGGAGCTCTCCATGTGTTTAATTTATTGTCTTTGTGCAATCTAAATAGGTTTAATAATCATACGGGTGTGTGTCAAAAATTTTTTCATGGCTCGGTTCCTATGATTAAATAAAATCAATTAAACTTAAGTTTAAAGGCTTTCCTTTTTTTATATCTATACTAGCTTTTTTTCCAATCACCACCTTCAAATACTTCGGATGCAAACCATATCCCGGCCTAATTGGCCTCACATTTTTCTCTGTAAACGCTTCACCAGCTTTAATATCTTTTACTGCAAAAAGAGAACGGCCGAAAACCTTATTTTTATTCACTTTTTCACTTATTTCATAATTTACTTTACCAATGGCTTTTTCAGCTTCTCTAACTGCTTTTACCATAGTTGAAAATTCTTCATAATCTAAAGAAAAAGAGGCGTCAGGGCCTCCAATAGATTTATCTAAAATGAAATGTTTTTCAATCACTCTTGCACCTAGTGTTGTGGCTACCACAGGAACTGTAATGCCTAATGTGTGATCGGAAAGACCGGCCTCTACTCCAAAGGTTTCTTTCAGGTTATGTATTGTAGCTAAATTTGCTTCTTCTATTGGCGCAGGATAGGCTGAGGTACATTTCAATAGGGTTATATCATTGTTGCCAGCTTCCCGGCATGTTTTCACTGCCAGATTAATATCTTCCAATTCTGCGATACCTGTAGATATTATCATGGGTTTTCCTTTTGAAGCTGCATATTCAATTAAGGGAATATCCTGTATTTCAAAAGAAGCAATTTTATAAATAGGGTTATTTAATTTTTCCAGAAAATCTACTGCTGTTTTGTCAAAAGGTGTAGAGAAGCATATTAATCCTTCTTCCCGAGCAACATTGAATAATTCTTCATGCCATTTCCATGGAGTATAAGCTTCTTTGTAAAGCTCATACAGGGTTTTTCCTTTCCAAGGGCCTTCTTTAATTTTGAAGTAATCATTATCACAATCAATAGTAATGGTTTCTGGTTTGTATGTTTGAAGTTTGATAGCATCTGCCCCTGCTTTCTTAGCTGCTTTTATTGTATTTATTGCAACTTCTATTTTTTGATTATGGTTAGCAGAAAGTTCTGCTACAATAAATACATTTTTATTATTTCCGAGATTATCTGATTTCATTTTTACTTATTTTGTATTGATAACTTTCAACATTGTATATAAGTAGAGAAGTATTGAATTTAAAGCCTGCTTTCTCAAAGGCTTTTATTGATGCTAAATTGCTTTTTTTGATATATGCAATTATTGAATTGCAATTGTAATTATTAAACATATATTTTACTGACATCTTTAGCATTTGTGAGGCAAAACTTCTTCCCCTGTTTTCTTTACTTATGTTAATACCTATGACCCATGAATTGTTTTCTTTTTTAAAACGAACAAGACCTACTGGTGAAGTTTCTTCTTCAAAAATCAACATTATCCTATCCTCATATTTTAGTTGGTTGTGAAACCATTGAATATGGTCTTTGTATGAAATTTTTTCTGGGTTATAAGACTTTTTTCGGGTATCAGGATCATTCGACCATCGGAAAATAAGGTCAATATCCTCAATTGTGGCGTGTCTAAAATTTAACATTTAATTTAAGCTGTTAAATATTTTTATTAATCTTTCTGGTGATTTTTTATCCAGAAGCAGTCTTTGATTGTTAATTATAGTATTTCTAAGATCTATATCATAATTTAATTTATGGATTTTACCAATCAATTTTTCTCCTTTGAAATTATTATAGTCTTCTAGGTCTAGTCCTAAATTATTCTTTATTATACCTTGAAATATATTTATCTGGTTATCTACAAAACAACCAACCAAGAAAGGTAATCTCATAGCAGTTGCTTCAATTGCAATAGTACTGGCAGGAAAAATTCCAACTTTTGATTGATTCATTAAATTAGAAACATCAATGGCTGATAGGCCTTTAAAAATTTTTAATTGAGATTTATTTAATTCTGTAACCTTTCCTTTATAAGCATTGCCGGTTAAAACAGCTATCTTGTAATTGCTTTCAGTTTCTATTATGTTATTAACAATTTTATATGTTAAGTCATGGGAATCCGCTCCTCCTATATTTATCATAACATCAAATTGCTTAGAGACATTTTTTTTGTTTTCATAGAAGGGCTTTCGCAGTAATGCATATTTATAACCCAAACAAAGCTTTGTTGAATTCTTCACAGAGAATTGTTTTGGATTTAATCCTTCAGCGTGATTAATCACAATATCTGCCACATAATGCTTATCATGTATATCGTCAATACATACCAGCTTGTTTCCAATATCTTTAATTTTCTTCTGATATTCTGTATCAAAATAATAGTTATCTAAAACAATAATTTCATCACCTTTTAAGTGTTTTAAGAAAGTATTTAAGTGTGAGATATTATCAGGTAATTCGATTACTTCATCACAAATCTGATAAATTTCTTTTTTTTGTTGGTCGTTAGGAGATTTGGTAGCAAAAATACAATAGAAATCATCCTGAAGCATTTCCCCCAATGCAAGAGTTCTTACGAAATGGCCCATTCCGGTATCAGGACCACCATCAGCCCTTAGAACAACTTTTCTATTCCTTGCCATGTGAAAGTTTGTATTTGAGTTCAGCAAGCTTCCAATCTTCCATTGTATCTATGTCTTGTACTTCAGTTTCCTTTAAAATGATCGGTTGATTTTTACTGGTAAATAGATTTTTTTCTTTTAAAAAGGAACCCGTTTTTATCCAGTAGAAGGAACCAGCATCGTGATAAACAACTGGCAAATCCTGACTCCGTGATTTTAAATATTCAGGCCAAATCATTTCAAGTCTATTTTGTTCATTGATCCTAAAAGATCTCCATACAGGATAAGAAAATGCTTTAACAGGTATAACAGAACTAACGCCACTATTCTTTAATAATTCATATCCTTCATTTATTCTTTGAACAGTAATTAAAGGTGCTGTTGGAAGTATACAGCAGATATTATCAAAAGAAATGTTTAGTTTTTGTTCTAAATATTTATAAACTTCGTTAAGAACATCAGGCAAAGTAGCGTAATCATCTGCATTTTCTTTGCTTCTAAAAAATGGTACTTCTGCGCCATATTTTTGAGATATGTCAGCAATTTCTTTACTATCAGTTGAAACAATAATATGACTAAACAAATTTGACTTTAGCGCAGTATCAATTGAATATGCTATTATTGGTTTTCCAAGAAAGGGTTTTATGTTTTTCTTCGGAATTCTTTTACTTCCTCCCCTTGCCGGTATGATAGCAAGATTATTCATTTAATATACTCCAAGATTATTTCTATGACATAGTTTTGTTCAGCATCGGTTAATGAAGGATACATTGGTAAACTGAGGCATTTTTGGTAATAATCTTCAGCAATTGGAAAATCCCCTTTCTTCCAGCCTAATTGTTTATAATAGGGTTGGAGGTGTATCGGTATATAATGTACCTGTGTGTAGATGTTGTTTTCCCTTAAATAATCATATAACCCTTTACGGCTATTATATTGAATAACATAGAGATGATATCCATGATATACTTCATCATTGATTTTTGGCGTAATAATAGAAGAGTCTTTAAACGCTTGAGTGTATTTATCAGCGATCTTGTTTCTTCTTTTAAGTCTTTCGCCGGCTTTTTTAAGCTGAGAAACACCTAGAGCCGCATGTATATCTGATAGACGATAATTGTATCCCAGTTCTTGCATTTCATAATACCATCCTCCGTGGGTTTCATTTAATAATTGAGGATCTTTGGTTATTCCATGGGTACGGAGAGTTTGGAGTTTTTTGTAAAGTTTTTCATCATTGGTGGTGATCATGCCGCCTTCGGCTGTGGCTATATGTTTAACCGGGTGGAATGAAAAGATAGCTAGATCAGATAATTGTCCATTTCCACATATTTGCATATTTCCCTTAGAATCAAAAAAATATCCTCCTGGTGCATGGCAGGAATCTTCAATGACCCATAAATTATACTTGTCTGCAATTTTATTCACTCGTTCCATATCAATTGGAAAGCCAGTAAAATCCACAGGAATTACTCCTTTGTAGGTGCCAGGAGGGTTAGAATCCAGTTTGTCTTCTAGTTTATTCAGATCCATTAAATAGGTCTCCGGGTCTATGTCCACGAAATCTACTTCACCGCCTGCATATAAAACACAATTGGCACTTGCTGCAAAGGTTATAGGGGTAGTGATAATTTTATCTCTTGGTTGAATATTCATTGCCAGTGCAGATAAGTGTAAAGCAGCGGTTCCGTTAGCAACGGCTACTGCATATTTTGAACCAATGTAATCGGCAAATTTTTCCTCGAATTCCTTAACCTTGGGTCCTTGTGTTAAAAAATCTGAACGAAGTACTTTTTCAACTTCTAATATATCTTCTTCTGTTATATTTTGCTTCCCGTAAGGAATTATTTTCATAACTATATTGGTTTAAAACTTGGATCAATATTTTCTCTAATTAATCTACGCATCTCTTCTACTCCAACCCATTGATCATTCTCTCCTGAGTTATAACTAAAACCTTTTGGCACTTCCTCTGCTCCTTTATAAAATTCTTTATATGACTCTTTATTATCATAAGAAGGCAGAATGGCAAAGTACTGTCCAATATCAATGGTATTATGGGAGTCGCTTGCTGTGATCATTTCTTCATGTAACTTTTCCCCTGGCCTGATACCTATTTCCTCAATTCTTGCTGATGGGGCAATGGCTTCGGCAACAGTATCTATTTTATAGGATGGAATTTTAGGAACAAACAGTTCTCCGCCTTTTGCATTTTCAATTGCCCATAAAACCATCTGAACACCTTCTTCGAGAGTGATATTAAACCGTGTCATATCTCTGTGGGTGATGGGGATAACTCCCTCACTGGCTTTCCTCATAAAAAAGGGAATAACCGAACCTCTGGATCCCATAACATTCCCATAACGTACCACAGAAAAACGCAGCTCTCTTTTTCCCTTAATATTATTTGCAGCAATAAATAGTTTATCTGACACTAGTTTGGTAGCACCGTATAAGTTAATAGGAGCTGCAGCTTTATCCGTAGATAAAGCCACTACATCTTTTACTCCAGTATCCAGGGCTGCACTAATCACATTTTCTGCTCCCATTACATTCGTTTTTACCGCTTCCATGGGATTATATTCTGCCGCTGGAACCTGTTTTAACGCAGCAGCATGAATTATTACATCAATACCTTCGCAAGCTCTTTTGAAACGTTCCCCATCTCTTATATCTCCAATAAAATATCGGATTTGAGAATATTTTTCTTTTGGATACATCTGAGCCATTTCATATTGTTTCAGTTCGTCTCGTGAGTAAATAACAAGCCGTTTGACTTCAGGATAATTTTCCAATATAAGTTCTGTAAATTTTTTACCAAAAGAACCAGTACCTCCGGTAATTAGGATTGATTTATGATTTAGCATATTTTTAAAATTTCTATTCTATATATTTTTTTATTAATTTTTTTAGCTTAGTATAACCTATTTCGCTTAGGTGTAATCCATCAGTAGTGTATTTAGGTTTTATCTTTCCTTTTTCATCTTGAAAATCACGATAGAAATCCAAATAAATACAATCATTTTTGGTTATTTCTTTAATTAATCTGTTTGCATTTATAATATCCTTATTTTTCCTGGTCCTGTTATCGGTTGGCAAGATACTAAATGCATATATTTTTGTTTTTGGGGTTTTATTTTTAATATTCTTAATTATTTTGGAATATTTCAATTTAAATTTATCTCTGTTCAAGCCATTTTTCAAGTCATTAACACCTATGTATAAGAATATTATATTTGGTTCTGTTTCTATAATAGGATTTAACCTATTAAAAAGTCCCTCAAGGTCATCATTTCCAATACCCCTGTTGACAATTCTTGGATTTTGCAAAAGTTCATGCCATTCACATTGTTCAATAATGCTATTTCCTAAAAATACTATACTACGTTCTGTTTTAGGCAGGGCATTTATTCTGTTCTTTCGGTCATAATAGCTTTTAGGATATTGTTGTGATTTGGCATCAATTTTTCTCTCTATGTATGAAAATCCACCTTTCGTTTTTATAAAGTACAAACCAAACAATATAAATAGTATATTTACTGTTATGGAGATGGTTAACAATATTTTTAAACTTGAGATTTTTATAAGTATTTATGAAAATATAGACGAAATTAAGAAATTTTTGTTTTAGCTTTTTTAGTAATGGTATAATTGGATTAATTATGTTCTTTATTGTTTGTTTTTATCTATTCTTTTGGGGTTTGTTGGGAATATTTGCTATTTATTCTTTTTAATCCCCACCAACCAATCCAACCACCAATAGCATAAAAAGGCATATCCATCCAATTAAAAGAACTGCCTATCAATGCATGTACTAAGAAATATTCCCTTAGCCGGTTGAGAAAATCTGTTTGTATCAATTGTGTGAACTCCAATGCGCAAGAATGTATGGAACGCGGAAGAATGGAACGCTGATGACGCGGATTGGGCGGATGACCGCGGATTTTTTTAATTGATTAGTTGTTTAGAAAATGATGGAAGCTATTATTCAGAAACGGTTACTGCTGCTATTTCGCCCTGCTTAGTGCTTACTGCCGATTTATCAGTGATCATCTGCTTAATCTGCGTTATCTGTGGTCTTTATTTCTGAACGCTGATGACACTGATTTAACGGATAATCGCAGGTTTATTTTAATTTATCAGTGGCCATCTGCCCAATCTGTGTCATCTGTGTTCCTTATTCTTGAACGCTGATGACGCTGATCTGACTGATTTACGCTGATAATATTTATCAGTGATCATCTGCTTAATCTGCGTTATCTGTGTTCTTTTTTTTGAACGCTGATGACACTGATTTAATGGATAATCGCAGGTTTATTTTAATTTATCAGTGGCCATCTGCCCAATCTGCGTTATCTGTGTTCCTTATTCTTGAACGCTGATGACGCTGATCTGACTGATTTACGCTGATAATATTTATCAGTGATCATCTGCTTAATCTGCGTTATCTGTGGTCTTTATTTCTGAACGCTGATGACACTGATTTAACGGATAATCGCAGGTTTATTTTAATTTATCAG
>CAZJWE010000179.1:0-7129 GCA_964549265.1 uncultured Bacteroidales bacterium
TATTTTTCACAACAAGCTCTGCATCATCTTTTATGAAAATTCTGGCCCCGGAATTTACCATAATCCTCGTGTAATCAGACATGGTTACTGTACAGGTGGATGAAATAGTTAATGTGCCGGAATTAATAATAATATCGCCACAAAGGTTTTTATTCGTACTCCATGTTGTATTTGAGGTAATTATGGTAGGTGGACAGATTTCATAATATTCACCGGTGTTATGAGGGTCGTGCCTTTCGCTTCCCCATTCAATTAATTGGGAATTTCCGTTGGTCTCCCACATGTAAACCTTGTTTCCAGAGCCAGCTATTATTTCATTTTTACCATTATTATCAACATCGGCTACACATGGCGAACCTTGTAATGCATCGTCAACATGCAAGGGGAAACCAAGAACTTTTGAGCCATCCATGTTTAAGGCATGTATTCTGCCTTCGTCGTTCGAACCAAATATTATTTCTATATCGGCATCGTTATCTACATCGGCAAGTATAGGAGTTAGTTTCCCGGGATTAAGGTTACTTACAGTTGTAGAACTGATTTGAGTACCTGACTTGTTCCAGACTTTCACAATATTTGTTCCAATAGAAACTACCTCTAAATTACCGTCATTGTTAAGGTCACCTACTGAAATATCCTGTGAATGCCAGTCGTTAGGGTAACTCAGCTTTTGAGCACCATTCCACCCGCTTACAACCGCTCCGTTGTGATGAATAGCAACAATTCTTCCTTCAGTTCCTCCATCCTTTAATGCAGATGTTAGAATCTCTTTATCGCCATCATTGTCTAAGTCACAAATTATTGGCGAACTACGGATATTATAACCTGATAATGTATAATAAGGCTGGCTACCTCCGTAATTAGAGCCATTATGATGCCAAATATAAATTCCGTTAGTCGTAGAATTTGCATAGCAACCAACTATTTCTTTATCCCCATTTCCATCAATATCAGCCACAGATAATGACCCATAGGTACCTCCTATTCCATCGGCAAAACTGTACAATAGTTGACCTGTTGCACTGTATATCCTTATACCGCCCCATTCTGTATAAAAAACACTCTCTAAAGAACCATCAGAACTATTATCCAGGTTTGCTATTATCGGAGCCCGGTAGCATGGATTTGATATTGTATGTTGCCACATTAAATCAGGTTTTCCATCACTATTGTTATCATTCACGGCATGGCACGAAAAGTAATTAGTCCTATCAGAACTACCATCCCTTGTCATTGAAATCACTTTGTATTGTCCATTTGATTCCAAATCCCCAATAGCTGGAGTGGAATTCATTGATGCATTTAGATGTGCAAAACCACTATAAGTTGTTACATTGCCATCTATATCAAACAATTCAGTACCATCAGCATTTAAACCGATAAGATAACTGTTTTTGTTATCAATTGTTATGCTCGTGAAAATTTCTTGTAAAGCATCTTGATTGATGTCTGAAACATTAATAGAACTTACAATACTATTTGCGTTTTGGATATCCATTTGTATTGGAAACAATCCTTTTGAAGGATATGAAGTCCATGCCAAAAAGGCATCTGAAAGTTCACTTTCATTTCCTGTCAACGATACTGCTGAAATTTTGTAATAATATTTTGTAAGCTCATTTAACCCAAAATCATTATAAAATGCAGCCGGAACAACAAATGTGTTTAATTTTTGGTAATTACCAACCGGGTTCCCACTTGCATCAGCATCGCTACGATAAATATTATAACCACTTATGTTGGTGTAAGGTGTCCAGAATAATTCGATTTCAGTTTTATCAGCAGTAAAATCTATCGTCGAAGTATTTAACTTAGCAGGTTTATCAAGTAAATTAAAGTTAAACGACCATGTTTTACCAAATTCATTTTCAACCTGCAAGGTGAAATCTAAAGCTTGACCAACTGTATAGGAAGATGAAACCGTAAATTGGTAAACAGAAGAATTGGTTCCAGTACCAAATTTATCAATTGCAGGATAATTCCGTGGTGTTGATGAACAACTTGTAATATAGGAACTGTTCCCTGATAATACACCTATAATGCCAGTTGCTTGCGCTTTGCCCTTATTAAACAAGTCTATGTTAATGGTTACCGTTTCGTTAGGTTCAATGATTTTATCTCCATCGGTTGTTGTAACAATTGTTTTATTTGCTTGTTCTATTTCCGGTTTAAACACATCAATATTAAACACATCGGTATATGAATTGCTTGCCCCATCTGTAATTTGCAGTGTAAATTTTACCGGATTCAAATCGTTTACAAGAATCTCGGGTGCATCCTTGTCAATGGTAAAAACATATTTTGTTAATGATGATTTTGTACCTCCCGAACTAATATTTCCATAACTTGAATTATTATTTGAAATGGAAACATAAGGAGAACTACAGGTTAAAGTTGCCGAAACGTTTGTAGCACTTGATTCCCCGTTATTTTTGAGTTCAACTGTAAGTTCAATTGTTTCCCCGGCATCAATCTGTTGGTCGTTATTACCATTGCTGCTTCCTGTTTTATCGTCATCAAAAGACAGGTCAGTGATAAAAATGTATTGATTTTGGTTCGTATTTACCGTAATTGTTGATTCATAAGGTTTAAAATTATGAGAAGTTACAGTAACATTTATTTGACCTGATGTGTGAGGGGTAAAAGTAAAATTATAACTGCCATTTGCGGATACTGTTTGTGTTGCATAACCTTCATCGCCTTTTTGCAGGCAAATAGTTGCTGTTTTACCCGCTGGAAGGTTATTTATGGTTACCACGATTGTATTTTCGCCGCTTACAACTGTTGTTGGGCTAACAGAGACATTTAACGTTTGAGGGGTATTCGTCCATACAGACATTTCAGGGTCGCTTGAAATATTTAGAGCAAAAAATCCCCATCTGCTTGTTCCATCTACTGAAGAACCAGTTCCTTTTGCTTCGAAGAATGCTTCTCCAATATTTACCAAGCCATTGTTGTATATATTTGAGATAAAATTGTCATTATATCTTGTAGGGTCGCCTGTATAGCCATATCTTGTATTACCAATATAAACAACACCTCCATTATTGCTATTAATGAAATGCTCACCAATGCAATCTTTGTCCCACATCATAGTGTTACAATGATTGTTATATAATATTTCACTTTTGTCTGTATTTTGAAGATTATCAATTTCATGAGATAAAATAGAAGCGTCACATGCTTCAAACCCTGTGTTTCCACCATGTCCATAACCACATATAATATGATAATTTGTACCATTTGCAGCATTTAGCTCATTCAACACATCTTGTTTTGTTCCACAATTTGTAGTATTACTACCTGCACATTCATATAATTTTTCTATGGATGTATATGAAGGAAAGCAGTTTCCAACTGTGTTCATTAGGCTACACGAAATTCCATCACTATTTGCAGAAAAAAGTAAAATATTGTTTTCATTACCTGATGAGTTTTTGTTAATATATTCGAAATACTTTTCTTTATAGTTTGTCAATTGAGATGAGGATTTAATCGGAATTCTCCCCACAAAAACATCATATGTCCTGTCAACATCATCAATATTTGAGCCTGATTGTTGAAAAGAACCATCATTTTCCCTGTCCCAATTCGCTTCACCAAATGTTGCATCACCATCTGCATTCCAATTACCGTCTAAACATGCATAATACATATCTGTTGGAATAAATTCACCGTTAGGCCTTAGGTTTAATAACTGCCAATGATTAAAATGACTAATCCACGCATATCTGATAGGCACAACATCTGTATCTCCACCTATCATAAACCATATTGTTCCCCAATTTTGAAAAGCATACTGGATAAATTTTCTGATTCTTTCCGGAATATCTGAACCACTAAAATTTTGTGAAATCCACTCAGTAGTTACAATTTTTGTCGACAATCCCTTTTTTGTTTTCCAATCTGCAATATCTTGAAAACCTGATGAAAGCTCTTCATTCGTAATAATTACATAATCAATTCCAAGAATTTCAGGAGCTACAGTTGAAGATTTAAGTTGAATATCTTTTGTACTCTCTATAAAATTTAAAGTTGAATGTTGTTTAACATCATTTGGATTTAAAACCATCTTTTTTATATGATTGGTTAAATAATCGTATGATGTTTTACTTAAAGCATTTGAAGATTTGAATTCTTTTATACTTGTGCAGTATTCTAATTTGAATTTTATGTGAGTAACTATTTTCAATTTTTTAGTAACCGGATTATATTGTATTGGATAAAAGTTTAAATAACATATTTGATTTCCCGCCATGTAACCACTTCCAGTACTCGATAAAATATTTTTCGGGTAATATTCGTTTTTGTTGTAAACATCTTTACTTGGTTGTGTAAATTGAGGTGTACCGTAACCTGGAATATAAGATTCCTGAGCCGGATAAACATTAAAAGTTCCATCCAATTCTTTATCTTTTACTTCTACTATTTCAATTTTTGCTATTTTTTTGTCCACTGGTATAATAACCTTTTGCTTTTGTACCGGCAATTGTGGATATCCTTTTACTTCAATGAGTTCACAATTTTGAATAGAAACTACATGATAATCATCTTCTTTATGTATGGATAGGTTATCTTCCTGTATATTAATTTCAAAGTATTGAGCATAGCCTGAGATTTGAACAGCTATTGCTATGATTATAAGTAAATATTTTTTCATTGCTATTTAATATTTAATGATTTTTTGACTAGTTACAAAGTTTTTACCCTTAATAGTGAGTGTATAAATGCCATTATCAAAATATGATAAATCAAGTTCATAAATATTATCTGAGAAATGCGTCTTTTTCCATTTTTCTTTACCTGTTATATCTGTAAGAATTAGCACTTTATTATCATTACTCGTAGGCAATGTTATTTTTACTTTACCCAATGTTGGATTTGGATAGCACCCTACATTTATTTTTCCATTTTGTTTTAGTTGAACATTTGTTGGTAAGGAACAGCAGTCATTTAAACAGAGTGTATCATTCGTATAATAAACAACCTCATTTTGTTTAAAACACACCAAGTGAGTTACTGTATAGCTCGTTATGTAATCAAAAGCTGGATATAAGAATCCGAAAATGCTACCAATATTCTCTATCCAAATGTCTTCACCTCCATTTAGGTAAAAAAGTTTGCGCTTTTCATTGTTTTCCAACTCAATCGTGTCAATTTCAGTTATTACTGGTGAACGCGATAATAAACCTTCTGTAACATTCGATTTAATAGTATCTCCAACACTTCCAGAGAAATCATAAATAAGCACCTCTCCAAGTTGTTGCGGCTTGTAATAAATGAGTTCTGCATAATACTTATTCTCACTCTCACGAACACAACCTTGATAAAAGTAGTTACCAGAAAATAATTTTTTATATGTTAACGTATTTAACAAAGTATCACCTTGAATAAATAGTTGTTTTTTTAATTTAATGGACTGGTCTCTTGTATCAATGGAGTATTCAATCCAATAAGTGTTGTCTATCAATTTTGACTGTGCTTGTATTGCTTCTCCAATAAACAATAAAACTGTAAATATTATAATGTGTTTCATAGCAAATAAGTTAAGATTGATTAATTATTAAAAGAAATACTAAAAACATTACCATATAGAGGCCTCGGTGGCTGAGTAGGGTAAATATAAAACTTTCCTTTGACTTTTTGTTTAGTTACAGAAGTAATCTGTAATCCAGAAACAACAGCATCAAAAGGAACTACAAAGGATTCTATTCGAATAGGTAACTGAGGATTTCCAATCTCCTCTGTAAATGAATAATCCTTTGTGGTTAATTCATCAAAATCAGCATTTTTCTGAAAAATCAGTTCATTTTGGCTCAACGTGAAGCTTTCACTTACTTGTGCTTTAAGTAAAACTGGTAAACCTATTAAAGTTATTACCAGGATTTTAAAGATTAGATTAGGTTTCATTTCATTTTTATATTATTGGTTAATAAATAATTTGCCCGTTACTTCCAGAAGCAAGTGTTAAACCACGAAGGGATGGTTGCAGGGAAGGGTGGTTTAACTCTTGCGTTGCCAGTTTATAATTTTTCACTTTCATCATTGCACGATGTTTTTTTGCTATAGTTGCTAACAATATAATATTCCATACCATACGTGTTAAATCCTTCTCCAAAAATCTTCTTCTTTTCAGAATAAGGCAATGAAGACAAAGGAGTATGCCCGGCAGACCATACCATGTTATGTTTTTTTATATAATCTTTTACAGCAGTTAATTTTTGTTCCTGCCTGTTCGATTTCATGATTTTTTTATAATCAGTACCCTTTTGCTTTCTCCCCACGTCAATTTGATAAGTCTGGATCCCGGCAATATTTAAAGTGGCATTTTCAACAAATAGTTCAATTGATTTGGGGACAATAGTATCCAGAATTGTTGTTTCAAATCCTTTTTCGTTAAAAATAAAATTATTCGCTTCATTAAACATCCTGTTCGCTTCATATATCAAGTATTCATTATCCTGTTCATCAATTAAAATAACCCGGATCATGCCCGCGTCATTTTTAAATGAACCACTCCCGGAAATGGTTAATCCTGAAATTGTTGACTTTTTAGCAAAAGGGGCTAAATGTGTCCGGATATTTTTTGAATATGTTTTTCCTACAGGAATCAAAGATTCCTTTTGAATAGGAACCGGTATATTGTTCAGAATATCTTTTTTTAATACTTGCGATATCCCTGCTTCAAAAAAAAGCATGCCTGTTATAATCAATATAATGTGTCGCATTTTAAAAAATTATTATTTTTTCATTAAACATAATTTCTGAATGATCTGAAATCGTCATAACATAAATACCTGGTGTTAAATGTCCGGTATTAATAATGCATTCCTGTTTGTCTCTTATATTTTTTCTCATTATAATACGTCCCATAGAATTGCTAATCTGTAATTGATAATTCCCATGTACAGGGAAAAATACTTTTATGTTACGGCCTTTAGAAGGGTTTGGATAAACATTTGGTTTGTGTTGAGTCAATTGGTTTATATTATTATATACTTCATAGCAATTATCAAATGAAGAATCTTTATATATTAATGTGTCATTTTGTTTAAAACATAATAAAAAATATGAATCACAACCGACTAAGCCTGTATAATTATATATCAAACCACTTTTTGCTCCAATA
>CAZJWE010000180.1:0-7080 GCA_964549265.1 uncultured Bacteroidales bacterium
TCCATATGACCTTTAAAAATCAAATTATAAACATATGAATAATTTAGAGAAAAATACTTTTCATTTTAGTTTTTGCAATTAGCATCCCATACATGTCCAATGCCCAGGATTATAATACAGGGATCGGCTTGCGTCTTGGATACTTTTCCGGAGTTACCATAAAACATTTTGTAGGTGACAACACTGCAGTAGAAGGAATCCTTTCATCCAGATGGAGAGGATTTATTATTACAGGACTGTATGAATGGCATCATTTTGATGCGTTCGATGCAGACCGCTTAAATTTTTATTATGGGTTTGGTGCACATTTAGGTTTTTGGAATGGAGACTATGTAAACTGGGGAGATAGAACCAATTCCTACATGGTATTAGGTATAGATGGAATACTTGGACTTGAATACAATTTTGAAGACGTTCCGATTAATTTAAGTATAGATTGGAAACCGGTAATTAATATTTTAGGCAACACAGAATTTTGGGGTGGTGATGGAGCGCTGTCTGTCAGGTATATTTTTTAGGGTTGCATTTTTTATGTTGAGTAACTATAAAACAATTTTGTATTTTGCATGCAATTTCAAAATTAATACTAATGCAATTTTATTTTTTTATTTTTTTATGTAAAGATTATACCTTTGTTTAATATTTGCAAGATTTTAAAAAAAAATTAATCAATATGGATTATTTTTATACAAATACAATTTTCTTAAAAATAGCAATAATCGTATTTGCTTATATTATAGGGTCCATCCCTTCTGCTGTGTGGATTGGCAAGATATTCTATAATATTGATGTGCGGGAACATGGCAGTGGCAATGCAGGTTTTACAAATGCTTTAAGGGTAATGGGAGCAAAGAGTGGTATTCCTGTTCTGATCATTGATGTACTAAAAGGATTCATTGCCGTTAAACTGGCAATTATTGTCAATCTGCATTTTATGGGTTCGTTGGATATCATAAATTATCAAATCATTCTTGCTATTGCAGTATTATTGGGGCATATTTTCCCGGTTTTTGCTCAATTTGACGGAGGTAAAGGCGTTGCAACCCTTTTTGGTGCCACCCTTTCAATTATATTCCTGCCTACATTAATAGCAGTGGGGGTTTTTTTAGTTATATTCTTAACAACGAAATACGTCTCCCTAAGCTCGTTGTCAACTTCTTTTTCTTTCCCATTCATACTGATGTTTGGATTTGGGTATAACCATACAGGCTTAATTGCTTATTCTTTGTTGATTTTTGTGGTCTTGGTTATTACTCATTTACAGAACATAAAACGATTATTGCGCAATGAGGAGTTGAAAGTCAATTTTTCATTCAAGAACAAAAATGATTAATTCGTGTTTGTCCATAATGTCCGCTAACTTCGTTACGCTTGCCCTAAAATCGCTCATTTACTTCAGTAAACTACGCTTTTTGTGGCTTCGCAAGCCTAGTTATCGAACATTATGATCCAAACACTTGAGTTTATAAACAGACACTGGAGTATTTGAGGATTTAGATTTTGAGCAACAACGAAGAACCGACGACGAAGGAGGAGCTCGGCGAAGCCAACTTGGACTTTATAGACAGACACTAATTAGTGTCTGTCTACATTGTTGGAGTAAAAAAATAAATTCAATAGCGCTTGTAGAAACAATATTTTATATATCTTCGTATTTTGATTTAAAAACAGGGGTGCCAATAATAAGCGGCTGAGATCATACCCTTTGAACCTGATCCGGTTAATGCCGGTGTAGGGAAATACAGAGCATATCTCATTCCCCGTTTCTTTTTAATATAACTAAATACCAAAGACCATAATTGATATGTCTTCAACCCAAAAGATAGAAATTTCAGGATCACCAATTCCTGGTTCAGAGAAAAGTTATATGCCGGGTATAAACTTTTCATTACAAGTCCCTTTTCGTAAAATTAATCTATCCGATACTATTGATACCAATGGAAACCGAATTCAAAATGAGCCGGTTTATGTGTATGATACAACAGGAGTATTTACAGATCCAAACGTAGAAATTGATGTAAAAAAAGGATTGCCACGCATAAGGGAAGAATGGATAAAGGCGAATCAGAATATTGAAACATTGGATTCATTAACCTCTGAATACAGCAATATGCGACTGCAGGATAAATCATTGGATGATTTTCGTTTCATGCATTACAATAAAACCCCTTACCGAGCTAAAAAGGGTGCATCAATCAGTCAATATCATTATGCAAAAAAAGGCATTATAACGCCTGAAATGGAATATGTTGCCATCCGTGAAAATCAACAGCTCACCAAATATAAAGACCGGTCTGTCTTATTTCAACATCCCGGTGAATCATTTGGTGCAAACATTCCCGAAACAATAACACCCGAATTTGTTCGTGATGAAATTGCAGCCGGCCGTGCTATTATTCCGGCCAATATCAATCATCCGGAGGTGGAGCCAATGATCATTGGACGAAACTTTTTGGTTAAAGTAAATGCCAATATAGGCAATTCTCCGACCACATCGAGCATTGAAGAAGAAGTTGAAAAAGCAGTCTGGGCTTTTCGTTGGGGCGCAGATACAATCATGGACCTTTCTACCGGAGCACATATCCATGAAACACGTGAATGGATCATTCGCAATTCACCTGTCCCGGTTGGAACAGTCCCCCTGTACCAGGCCCTTGAAAAAGTTGACGGAGATATTGAACAACTGAATTGGGAAATTTATAAAGATACATTAATAGAACAGGCAGAACAGGGAGTAGATTATTTTACTATCCATGCAGGCCTTCTTTGGAGTTACATCCCTCATACCACAAACAGAATGACAGGCATTATCTCCAGGGGCGGGGCAATCATGGCCAAATGGTGTATGCTTAAACAAAAAGAAAATTTTTTATATACGCATTTCCATGATATATGTGATATTTTGGCAGCCTATGATGTAGGTGTTTCGTTGGGAGACGGGTTGAGGCCCGGCTCTATTGCTGATGCAAATGATAAAGCACAATTTGCCGAACTGAAAACACTTGGTGAGTTAACAAAAATAGCAAGATCCAAAAATGTTCAGGCCATAATAGAAGGCCCCGGCCATGTCCCTGTTCATATGATCAAAGAAAATGTAGACAGGCAATTGAAAGAATGCCTGGAAGCACCTTTTTATACACTCGGCCCTATTACAACAGACATCGCACCCGGCTATGATCATATCACTTCTGCCATTGGTGCCACTATGATTGGATGGTACGGTGCTGCAATGTTATGTTATGTAACTCCTAAAGAGCATTTGGGACTACCTAATAAAGAAGATGTAAAGACAGGTGTCATTGCATATAAATTAGCAGCCCATGCAGCAGATCTGGCAAAAGGGCATCCTGGGGCACAAATCCGCGATAATGCCATGAGTAAAGCACGTTTCGAGTTCAGATGGAAAGACCAGTTTCATTTGTCATTTGACCCGGAAACAGCACTGCAGTATCATGACGAGACACTGCCTGACGAAGGAAGTAAGAGAGCACATTTTTGTTCTATGTGTGGAGGGAATTTTTGTGCAATGAAATCATCTCATGATGTACAAGAACTAAAAAAACATTCGGAAAAATTTAAAAAAATGGGTGGAGATATTTATATTGACAAATAAATGATGAACCCAAATAAAACTTATATAATGAGCATTGCAGGTTTTGATCCGAGCGGAGGGGCCGGATTGCTTGCAGATATGAAAACAATAGAAAACATTGGTGGATATGGATTGGGCGTATGCAGTGCAATTACATTCCAAAATGAAAGTGAATTTGCAGGATTGAAATGGGTTACACCGAAAGATATATTATCTCAACTCACCCTTTTACAGAAAAAATATCCTGTGAAATACGTGAAGATAGGCTTAATACAGGATGAAAATGTGTTGAATATGTTGATACGCCACTTGAAAAAAATAAACAATGATGTAAAAATAATATGGGACCCCGTGATCAAAGCAAGTGCAGGGTATATATTTCATGAACATTGGAACAACAAGTTAGTATTGCAAATCCTTAAAGAAATAACGTTAGTCACCCCCAATGCTGATGAAATAGATTTTATCCTTAAATTATTGAATATTTCAACAACCCGGTTGAATGAATTCATAAAAAACAACAATACCTGTAACTTTTTAGTGAAATCAATGACTGTTGAAAATGATCAGATATTGGATGTGTTGTTTGATCAACAAAATAAAATTACATTTCAAGGAAAAAAATACCCGGGATATGAAAAACACGGCTCAGGATGTGTCTTTTCATCTTCTGTAACAACGTACCTTGCAAAGGGACACTCCATTCCACAAGCATGCAAAATGGCCAAAAAATATGTTGAGTATTTTTTACTGAGCAGTAAAACCAGATTAGGATTGCATCATTTGTTGAATAATAATTAGATTATGTCAAAGACAATACCCCGAATACATTTTATTACACAGGATGTTCATGGCATTGATCATCCGAAGCTGGCCAGAGAAACATGCAAAGGTTATATCGATCTTATTCAGTTAAGAATTAAAGATAGACCGATGAATGAAATAAGACTTCTGGCAGAAAAAACCTTTGAAGTAGCAGATATGTATAATGCCAGATTAATTATCAACGACCATGTGGAATTGGCAGCAGAAATCGGTGCACATGGGGTTCATCTCGGAAAACATGATATGCATCCTCAAAAAGCCCGCCAAATTTTAGGTGATGAAGCCATAATAGGAGGCACTGCCGATTCTTTTGAAATGATAAAACAATTAAACGGAATTGTAGATTATATCGGACTTGGGCCCTTCCGCTTTACCAAAACAAAGACCAATTTAAGTCCGGTTTTAGGATTGCAGGGGTATGAGGAAATCATGCGTAAATGCAAAGATGAAAATATTGACACTCCTGTAATTGGGGTGGGAGGTATCACGTTAAATGATATTGAACCCATCATGATCACAGGCTTGTATGGTGTCGCAATATCATCAGCACTGGCGCTTTCAGATATTATTGCCTTCCTGGCCGAAGATTTTACTGATGAAATGAACAGAGTAGTTCGTAGACTATATACTTTATAGTCCCTCATTATAAATAATACAACTATTTTGGATTTTGTTTTTTGAACTTTTCAGTGATCACTGAAAATGAAATTTGTTATATTTATCAACCACTTCTTAGAATAGAGTCACTTTTTTTAAAATTTTAAAACTCTGTTTTTTAGTTCTTTAGATATTTGTCTCACTTTATTTTCACTTTTTGTTGTATGTAACCGATTTTTTTTAATAAATTTATTTCATAAAAATCATCTTTTCAGTCATCAATGGCTTTAAAAATGATTATACTATTTTTTCATCAGTATAAATAAATAAATAGACCATGAAGAAAAAAGTGCTTGTTGCAGAAGATGATCCTCAAAGCAGAAGGCTTATGGAATTAATTCTTGAAGAAAGCGGTTATGATTTTTTATTAACCCATGATGGAAAGGAAGCTGTAGATAAATTTAGTGAATTTCAACCAGATATTGTGTTGACGGATTTATTTATGCCCAATATGAATGGTATCCAGACATTTTTGACCATAAGGCAAATGGATGCTAATGTTCCGGTTTTGGCATTTACCGGGGCGTGTTCAGATGAAGACATGGAAGAAGCCGAGCAAATCGGGTTTGATGAATTTATCGCAAAACCAATTGATCAGGAAAAACTTTTAGAAATTATAAAGACATATTTGAAGTAAACGAATATCCTTGTGAAGCAATATTTAGACCTATTATCATATGTATTAGAAGAAGGGGATGAAAAGACAGACCGTACAGGGACAGGAACAAAGACTGTTTTTGGATATCAGATGCATTTTGACCTTCAGAAAGGTTTCCCGTTGCTCACCACAAAAAAATTGCATTTACGATCTATCATTCATGAATTATTATGGTTTATAAAAGGTGAGACCAATATACAATACCTACACGATCATAATGTACACATCTGGGATGAATGGGCAGATGAAAAGGGCGATTTGGGGCACATTTATGGTTATCAATGGAGGTCATGGCCCACACCCGATGGAAAACATATTGACCAGTTGTCAAAGATTATTGATGGCTTAAAAAAAGAACCGCACTCCAGAAGGCATATTGTGAATGCCTGGAATGTTGGTGATTTGGATAAAATGGCACTACCACCTTGTCACGTACTCTTTCAATTTTATGTCTCGCAAGGGACATTATCCTGCCAGCTTTATCAACGCAGTGCAGACCTCTTTTTAGGAGTGCCGTTTAATATAGCTTCTTATTCACTGTTATTATTAATGATGTGTCAGACAACCGGGTATAAGCCTGGTAAATTTGTCCATACATTTGGAGATGCACACATCTATAAAAATCATCTTAAGCAGGTACAATTACAATTAACACGTACCCCCCGGAGCCTGCCCGTAATAAAACTGAACCCAGCTAAAAAACACCTTTTTGATTTCACATTTGATGATTTTCATTTGGAACATTATAATCCGCATCCTCATATCAAAGGAGCAATCTCTGTATAGTTAAAATATATACCTGATGAACATATCCATCATTGCAGCTATTACCAAAAATTATGCTTTAGGAAAAGACAATGAGATGCTTTTTCATATTCCGGAAGATTTAAAAAATTTTAAACGAATCACCACCGGGCATTGTATAGTGATGGGCAAAAAAACATATTATTCATTGCCCCGCACACCTCTTCCCGGGCGCAAAAATATTGTTATCACGCATGCAGATAATCACCATTTTCCGGGCTGCAAAGTAGCCCGTTCGGTTCAAGAAGCAATTGCTCTGATGGATAAAACAAAAGAAAACTTCATTATAGGAGGGGCTGATATCTATGAACAATTTATAGGCCTTTCCAATAAATTGTATTTAACCTGGATACATGAAGAAGTGAAAGACGCAGATACCTTTTTCCCTCAGTTTGATTTCAGCCAATGGATCGAAACGGAACGCCGGGAATTACAACATCATTCAACAAAGTCGGCTATTTCATTTGTTGTATATAAGCGAAAATGATCTTAATGGTAATTTGCGATTTATTTATGGGGGTTGGAAAAATAGTTTATATGTGGT
>CAZJWE010000181.1:0-7021 GCA_964549265.1 uncultured Bacteroidales bacterium
AGAAGACCGCGTCCACGCCGCCATAGATGACTTTGTAGTTTTGTTTTTTCTTTAGGAGAAGGGATATGCCAACCTTGAGGACAAATTCCCTGCAAATAATCATTAATATTTGAGATATCATTTTTATCCATAGCAGCATACCATGTATAAAGTTTGCCGTACACCGAATCATTGCTTTCATCAAAATTTACCGAATAATAACCTTCAATAGGGGTGCCGTCAGCATAATGCGTGGAACGCAAATTTTCTGCCATCCAGCACTGATCATTGATTTTAACAGTAGCATATATATTGCCGTCATAATCTGTGACGGTTGGCGTTTCTTTACAGGGAATTTCTATGTCGAAGCCGGTTGTGGTAAAGCTTACTTCATTTCCATACGCCGTTCCTTTCTTATTGGTAGCATAGGCACGCACATAATATGTGGTGTTCGTTTGTAGCGAAGACAAACTGCTTGTAAAACTACCGGTGCCTTCTCCGTCTAAGGTATATGATTCATATTCAGACAATGAAGGATTTTGCCGGGTATTCCAGCATACCCCCCGTTCTGTTACAGGCGCTCCTCCGTTATCTTTTACAGCGCCCCCGCCTTTTGCAATGGTGGGGTAAGCCGTATCGTATTCTATTTGAGCAGTGATTACAGTGGGTTTGGATGCTTCTTCCGGTTCTTTGCAACACTGGTAAAACAAAACAAAGAATGGAAGACTTATTGACAGGATGGTTATTTGTTTCATGGCTGCTTTTATTTATTGATAAATGATTGTAAAGGTTTTTATAAAATTACCAAAGGTAATATGTATCAAATATATACCCTGGGAAAATCGTGATAAATTAATTAGTTTTTTCTGCGTATTTATTTTTTCCTGTGAATATATAACATTTCCGGTTGAATTTAAAATTTTAAGCGAATAAGGGATGGAATGGTTGTTACATGCAATGGTAAACATGCCATCCGACGTGGGATTGGGGTATATCTTAACCGTTTTGGGCACGATATCCAATTGTTGAGGTGCTATTTTATCTGTATATACTATTTATCTTTTATACAACGAACAGAGGCATAATTTTTCATTCGCATTGATTGTATATAAATATATTGTGAATCATATGATAGATTAATTGGTGAGGCTTTTTCCATATCTCTGAAAGCACTCCAGTAATAAGCCTCCTCACCAATCTCTTTTTGATTTCCATTTTTGTCTATATAACCTGCCGGTAATGCAGTAAAACCAGCTATATTATTTGCTTTATCATTTGGTGATTCCCAATGCACAGTTCCTATTTCTTTAAGTCGGTAACCTCCATAGTCTCCTATATAATGGATTAATTTTATCCATTCATAATTACTTGGCACATGCCATCCATTCGGACAAATACCTTGAGAACCTATAGTGTCTAATTTGCTTGCAAAAGCTGTATCTTTATCCATAGCAGCATACCATGTATAAAGTTTACCGTACACCGAATCATTGCTTTCATCAAAATTTACCGAATAATAACCTTCAATAGGGGTGCCGTCAGCATAATGCGTGGAACGCAAATTTTCTGCCATCCAGCACTGATCATTGATTTTAACAGTAGCATATATATTGCCGTCATAATCTGTGACGGTTGGCGTTTCTTTACAGGGAATTTCTATGTCGAAGCCGGTTGTGGTAAAGCTTACTTCATTTCCATACGCCGTTCCTTTCTTATTGGTAGCATAGGCACGCACATAATATGTGGTGTTCGTTTGTAGCGAAGACAAACTGCTTGTAAAACTACCGGTGCCTTCTCCGTCTAAGGTATATGATTCATATTCAGACAATGAAGGATTTTGCCGGGTATTCCAGCATACCCCCCGTTCTGTTACAGGAGCCCCTCCATTATCTTTTACAGCGCCTCCACCTTTTGCACCGGTGGGGTAAGCCGTATCATATTCTATTTGAGCAGTGGTTACAGTGGGTTTAGATGCTTCTTCCGGTTCTTTGCAACACTGGTAAAATAATACAAAAAACGGAAGACTTATTGATAAAATGGTTATTCGTTTCATGGCTGATTTTATTTATTGATAAATGATTGTAAAGGTTTTTATGAATGTACCAGAGGTAATATGCGTTATAACCCTGTCAGAGTGCCGCAAGAATGCCAGAATACGCAAAAGCTGCATTGGCACTCTGACAGGGTTTATGTGGTGTTGTAATATGAAATTTAATACTACGATCACTAATATACTACTTATTTTTATGACAACTTTTCCAAAGTTTCGGAACGTTGGAAAGCTACCGTATACTATATCACCCCACATGTGCAAGATACGCTGTTAGCAATATTAAAACAAATAATTTATTCTTCAGTATCCGTTTATAATATAATAAATTCAACCCCATAATTTTTTGGAAGTGCAGGTACTAATACCCAGTTCATGCTTTCATTTCTTTTTTCACATAATCCACATTCTTGTATTTTGATCGTGTAAATATATTTACTATTTACTTCATCTTTTTCAACTTTTCTAATAAATGAAACACTACATGTCCCACTTGCATAATGTCCTAATAAAGAATAGTTGTCAAAATTAATTGTGTCACTATTACATTGCTCATTCCATTCTAAAGTTTCAATACTATCAACATCACTTTTTTTTGTTATAACATATCCCTTAGTTCTGTCATTTACAACAATACAACTATATGCTTCATTTGCTTCAGACACGATAATACCACTATTTATATTTTGTGGAGTAGGGCAATCATTTTCCTCCTGACATGACAAGAAGAATAAAAAAATAAAAAATAAATTCATAAATATTAGAATAGATTTCATTGTACAATTATTTTTTTTGTGATAGTTTTTTCAGAGCAAATAATTTTCAGCAAAAACAATCCCTTATTGTTATTTGATAAATTAAAGTAATACGTATTTTTTGATGGTTGTTGTATTAAAAAGAGCACCCTACCTATATTATTAATAAGATAAATTGAATTAATACCACTAATATTATTGAGTTCTAATATAAATTGGCCTTTATTAGGGTTAGGATAGATATTCGTGTAATGTTGTTGTTCAACTTTAAAATTAAATGTATCACTTTTTCGTTTATATTCTTTTTTATCAATGTTGTCAGTATTAAAAGTCATCTTTTCATTTTTAGATGTTGATTTTAAGTTACCGCATCCTCTTTCACAATCTCTTATTCTTGCAGTAAAATTAGAACCGTTTAATGCTGTAAACCCTGGTTTTAAAATTATTTCATCTCCTGCTTCAAATCTCACCTCTGTATCAGCTTGTATGGTTACATTTTCTCCCGTTTCAATATAATTTGAAGCATTATACACTCCATCATACATCCGTGTTCCGAGTGTTGATAAATCTTCAAATGTAATATTTTTGCTTGTATGCAGATCATTGGCGTTGCTAAACTTCCATATATTTTTACATGTTTCATTTCCACTTATAGAATTTAAGTAGTAGGTATTATTACCTGAAAAATCACCGTTTGGATTTAACCAATCTCTTAATCTTTCTGAAGAATTATCTCCATGATCCCAGGATTTATCAAATCTTCCAAAAAAGTCAGGTTGATTATTTTGCTCATCCCCATCACATGCTGAATAACCATTATGAAGTTGGCCTACAACATATCCATCTTTATCAAAAAGAGGCGAACCTGATGATCCTTTTTCTGTTGCCCCTTTATCCCATTTTACTTTCCAATGTTTAGCTTCTAAAAAAGGCCTGCTCACCTTGTCAACAATAGATATTTTTTTAATATCCCCACCCGGATGATGTATGCATGCTCCTTCGGATGGTTTTTCCTGTTCATTATTCCATCCATTGTAATATACATTATAGTCAGGTGGTGGTTTTTTATTTAATTCTAAAAGTGCAAAATCAGATTTCTTATATGCTGCTTTAAAAATGCCCCCCGAAATTGATGAAGAAGTAGATGGTTCTACAATAGGGTTATCACAATCTTCGCCTTGAAAATTAAAAACAAACAACCAATCATTAATAAGAGCCTTTTCTTTCGTAGAGATTTTGCCATCTCTTGGATACAAATCAATACAATGAAATGCTGTTAGTAAATAAGGCCTCCTATCTCGTCTTTCATTGGTTATTAATGATCCTGTGCAATAGCCTACTCCTACATCAGTTGTCATAATGATTAATGCAACTGAACGTCTTTGATTGCACCATTCATCAAATTCTGCACATAATACATTATTCATGCATTCACCTGATGAACCAAAGCCAGTTTTAATTTTATTTTTGATTTTTCCAATAGATGTAATATTCAAACTACCTTTACTGGATATATTATTTGGTTTATAATACTCAATAATTATATTATTACCTTTAAGTAAACCAATAGATAATTTGTTATTTATATTATTATTTTTTTCGGTAAAAGCTCCTAGTATATCAGATGTATCATTCGTATATACAAAAAGTTTTGAATTTGGAGGTAAGTAAAATGAATCACATATTAACATTAAATAATCAACTTCATTATTGAAATTGATTCTTAAACGCCATAAAGTCGCATTGGGTAATTTTGTTTTTTGAGCTAAAGATTTAAAACTAAGATTTACAGGAATAATTTCACCAACTATAGGTATTGGAGAATTAATAAGTGGAGTATCAATTCTGTAACTTTTGATGTTATTATTATTTATATTAATTGTATTAATATGTTCATTTTTTAATCCATATTTAAAGGAAAGTGGTATTCCTCCTTCACTGATTTGTGCATTTATCTTTATTATTGTTATATTTAATATTACACAAAGGAAAAAAAATCTTTTTTTCATAATTAATAATGTTTTTTTTGTACAGAAAATTTTTTTATTTAATATGATTCTTTATGCAATTTAAATTCGACTCCCCAACCTTCAGGAATTTTAGGAACTAAAATCCAATTAGAATTGGCTAGCATCAAATAACAATCTCCACATTCAACAACATTTATTATATAAACATATTTTTGTTCGGTTTCGCATCTTTCTACATTTCGTTCAAAAACCACGTTACATTGTCCTGAAGCATAAAATCCCAGTAACGTGTATTGTTCAAAGTCTATACTATTTACACATGTATCACTTCCTTCTAATAAATTTACAGAAATCAGACTGTCATAACCGCTTTTGCTTTTTATAACATATTTTTTATTTATCCCTTTCATTGAGCAACATGTATCGATAAAAGCTGCATTTGAAATAATAATTCCATTATTTTTATTCCCACTCCCATTAATAGGACATTTTGTTTCACAAGAGAGTATGTGTGTAATAAAAAAAACAATTGGAATTAAAAAAAACAAATAGTTTTTTTTCATGGTTTTGTACTTTTTAAATTTTCAATCTCCTCTTTTATTTCTTGAATTTCTTTTAGTTGCTCTTTTAATGTTTTATTTTCTACTTCCAGTCGTTGAATTTTCTTTTCCTGTTCAATGGTATGTAAAGTAAGCTCTTCCATTTTTTCCAGCAGTTTTATTTGCATTTCTCCTACATCAATTCCATTTGCCACTGCTTCTTTTTCTTTTGGAATGCCGGGTAATGATTGATGTTTGTTGATGTAGCTTTCCAAATCAGGTAATGACATTAATTCATAGTCTTTGCTGAACACATAATCAGGTAGTATGTCTGTTCTTACCCTTAATTCACGTACAATAACATTGCCCCCGTCAGAATTGGAGTTGATTTGCATGATAATATTATTTTTCAACTGATCATCATCAAGAGACTGAGGACTTCCACCGGTTGAAGGGATACCGCTGAAAAAAAGGTCTCCACCTATATTGCCATACATAACAACACCCCCGTTATTAGCTCCGTCATCCGATGTGTACCAGTAATCATCGGATTTCTTTTGTGCATTGAAGCCAATATATCCGGTTCCATACCCGTAAGTTCCTTCGTATAATAAGCTTTTTCCGATAAAAACATTGTGAACACTTTCCGATACTTCAAGTGAGTTTATTTTTACCTGCCCATCCTCATTAATAATCAACCGTTCATGGGGTTCATCATCATTTTTTATCACGAATTCATTGTTCATGTTATAGGAAATATCAATAAAATGGTTATTTCCGTTATACAATTGAATACATCCATCTCCGTTTTCACTATTAAATATTGCTTGTATGTCCTGATTGTTATGTACAGCAAAACAACTTCCCCATACTGGATATTTCATGAAACAATTTGGTCCCTTTTTTATGTTTATCCCTTTATCTGTATATAGTACATCATCCTTTAACGTCCACAGGCCTAACTCCTGCCCGTTTCTCGAAAGTGTTCCGGTAAAATCAAGATTTCCGTATATATATACATCTTTCTTTGTGCCTTCTGTTCTTTTACTTCCATCAATCCCCATTATAGGGTTTCCATCAATATCTGAAAAATATATATAATGACTTGCCTCGCCATGTACCGGATCATTCATATGATCAATCGTTATTGCCGGCTCCCAGTTGCTTCCGGATAACGCACTAATGTTAAAAGACTTACCCATGCCAAGTTGATCGGTATTTATTTTAAACATGTCTGAAAATTTCATTTCCCCGGCCTGCAATTCTTCGATTTTTGCAATACCTGTTACATTCAAATCATGTTCAATATCCGCCTTATAAAAATAAGCACCACCACTTCCATTTTGTTCAAACTGCCCGTTTACATACATGTCATTTCCATCTAATGTAATATGATCCGGAGACGGGGTTGAAGCACCAACACTCACGTTTCCATCAAAAGTGGATGTATTGCCTCCCAATACGTCCAATCGGCCTGACGTTTTAATATTCCCAACCACCTCTAATTTTTCGGAAGGCGTAATGGTTCCAATGCCCACATTGCCTTTGGGGATATTATCTCCATCTTTTTGCGAAACCAGGATCAGGTCATCGTCTGCTTCATTCTCTTCATGTGACTGGATGTTGAGGTCGTCAGTAGAGTAGATTTCATTATCTCCTACCAAATCCGTAACAGGTGTTTGCATGTGGATGCTTTGCTGCCCGATTTGCAACTGGTTATTCACGGTC
>CAZJWE010000182.1:0-6902 GCA_964549265.1 uncultured Bacteroidales bacterium
GAGCAAAAGCCAATGTTGTTTTTTTCAAATCAATCGTTATTTAGAATAGAGCCAATATAGTTGTCAATGTGGTTGAAATGTTGCTTTTTTTAATTGACGCAATATAGTTGCTCATTTTTACCGATAGTTTTTTTGCCTTTTTCGAAATATTTTCAAATGCATCCTTCTTTAGATATCCTATAAATATCCTTTACCAACTCTTTTGAAAGCTGATAAATTTCCAGCTTCTGAAATCCAAAATACAACATATAAACTACGTTAAACAATATTTCAACAAATTGCAAGTTACCATTAAATTCGTGGTAGAACCATTAAATTTCTTTATCCCATTACAAAAAAAGGAGTTTATTATAATATTTACAATTGCCGGTTGATGTGATTTCCCTGATGATTTTTGCAGTAACGGAGCCAACACCTTTTAGTTGTAACAATTGATCATACCGTATTTTGTCAATAGGTTCCTGTAATTTAGATATCGAATATGCGGCATATCCATAAGGGCTTTTTTGGTTTTTCAGTTTTAAAAGATAATCCATTTGCTCTAAAATAACCATAACCATGTCATTCTGGCTTAAAAACCTGTTGGCAGTATATGCAGGTATCCGCTTTGGAATTTTATACGTCCCGGCAATAAGATCAAATATCTGATGAACAGATTGTGTATATTCCGAGGTGGCACCACCCCATTGGTTTTGTTCCTGGTAAATCATATCATATTCAAAATCCAATCCCGGATAATGATGTTTCAATGTATTCAGAAAATAATCCTTTTGTCTCCCGGGCTTCATTGTCATGGTACCAAACACCACAAAATCAATCCCGGCGTTTTTGCCTTGTAGTAACGTATTTTTTATCATATCAGGGGTGTCTGTAATAAAAGGGATAACAGGCATAAGGAACATACCACAGGTAATGCCTGCCTGTTTGACCTTTTTGATAACAGCAAGCCGTTCATCAGGTGATGGGACACCAGGTTCAAAAACACGACTCGTTTGAAGGTCTGTTGATGAAAAGCTAAAACTAACCATTGCCTTACTCTGTTCATTGATCTTAATCAATAAGTCAAGGTCACGTTCAACAAGTGTTGATTTAGTTAACACATGCACAGGGTGATTATATTTCAAAAACAGTTCCAGTGTTTGCCTGGCCAGGTTGTACTTTTTTTCAACAGGTTGATATGCATCACAAACACCCCCTCCAAGCATCATAAAACTCCGGGGCATGGGTTTTCGTTTTCTGCCTGGGTCCAGTTCTTTATCTAATAATTCAATGGCATTGGTTTTAATATGTACATTTCTGCCAAAGTCATCGTGTGTTTGGTATGTCTCTGCACGTCCATCGCAATACACACAATTATGACTGCATCCCCGGTATAAATTAATTCCATAACGGGTCAAAAACCAGGAATCCAATTTTTTATACTTTCGCAATATAGACTTTGCAGTTATTTCTTGTATCATGATCGTAAGTATTAAAAACCTCCTTCATTCTAAAAAAATTTAAACAGGTTGAATATACACCTTTTTTTTATATTTCAGGATATTGTTTTATCAACTTCCTGATAAATCCTGCTGAACATTCCCTCATTTCCCAATGGTTGTCTGCAGCTGCTTGTTCAAAAACCAATAATACAAGCATTACATCATTTGTTTCAATACCATGTAATGAAATGAATTGTACAGCCAGGCTCCTTACAAATTAATCATGGCTGGCATCATTACATAATTCATAAGCAAAAACATAAACAAACTCTTTTTTTATTACATAAATTCTGGCCTGCTTTTTGCAATAAAGTATATAATACTAAATATCAAGAAAAAAGCAATCTATAAGTCAAATCATATAATTAAATTAACATAAATAATCATTATGAACAAAAAACATTCAATAAGCAAGACGGCCTTAACATCCGGGGTTATTTTCACAGGGATTAATGTATTTGATTCAAGTGAAAAGCAAACCAAACAACCATCTGTAAATCAAGAAATCAAAATCAATTTGGATAAAAACCCTGAATTAACAAATGCAGGCGGGTATATTTATACAAAAAACCTGATCGTCATTAATACAGGCAATGAATATGTTGCATTATCAAAAAGGTGTACTCATCATCAATGCACTGTTGAATATGAAGCTATTTTTAAAGAACTCTCCTGCCCTTGTCAGGGTTCTGCCTATAACCTCAACGGAAAAGTATTAAACGGGCCGGCATCCAGACCCCTGAAATCATTTAACGTAAGGAAGGTCGACAACATACTAAAAATCAATCATTAACAAGTCATTGACCGGCTTTTATTTCTCTCTGTTACCCTTATTTATGGTTGTCCATTTTTGTGCTGCCATTTGAACAGGTTCCCATGGACTGCTCAGCGGAGGAGTGTATGTCAGGTCAATATCGTTTAATTGTGACACCCGGTAATTATTATGGATTGCTGTTGCAATAATATCAATGCGTTTAGAAATTCCTGACCCTGTGTGGCCAATGATTTGTGCACCATACAATTCTACTATCAATTTGACTCGTTTTAAAAACCGGATCATCCAACCCATGTTATTGCTCATTTCAACACAAAAAAATATCAGGCACAAAATTTACATGTGTGTAATTATCAGTCATTTATATAGCATGTTTCTAATTTTTTGTGTAATAGTTTTGCATTCTACTATTTTTTTTTTAGATTGCACTTTATATAGACATACATACCCAATGTTTATAAACAATTAAAAAACAATTAAAAAAACCTAAAAAATCAGTAACATGAATTTAATGAAAAAAATTTTACAACCCCTTTTAAAGGGATTTATGGTATTCATTCTTTTTACTAATTGCCAAGGGCAAAATAATAAAGGCAATCAAGACAATGCAGATACAACTGCACAAGAACAGCAACAACAGTCTCCTCAAATAGCTCAATCTCAGGAGGTGAAAGAGGTAACAGAGAAAGAAATCAAATCATTTGTTTCCATTATCAATAAAATGAGAGGAGCTCAACAACAAACACAAATGCAGGCCATGGAGGCTATTAAAAACTCCGGTATTGATGTAAATAAATACAGGGAAATTGCCAAATCTCAACAAAACCCTTCTGATCAACCAGCCGGACATTCCAAAGAAGATATGGAGTCATACAACAAAGCATCTAAAGATATTCAGACCATTCAGAATAATGCCCGCAAAAAAAGCAAAGAGATTATTGAATCTGAAGGGTTGACTGTCCAGCGATATCAACAAATATCACAGGCAGCACAGCAGGATTCTACGCTGCAAAATCGAATTAAAACAGCACTGCAAAGTCAAATGCAGCAGCAAATGCAAAATCAAAACACACAACAAATGCAGACAGACTAAATTAGTGTTTGTCTCTTATGTAACTACTTTTCCAACGTTCAATTTTATTATGCAGGTAGGATAAATAGAATAGTCAAAATAATTCTTTCACGTAATAAAATTGTTTGACGTTGGAGAGAAAAAATACAACCCTTTTAAATGTTATTTTTTTAGGGTTGTATTTTTTTATACTGAGAGACTATAAACTCAAGTGTTTGGATCATAATGTTCGATAACGAGGCTTGCGAAGCCCCAAAAAGCGCAGTTTACTGAAAAATGAGCAATTTGGGGGCAAGCGTAACGAAGTTAGCACATTATGGACAAACACTAATTAATTTTTTAATCGTTTCGGTTCCGTTTATTCTAATTTTAGCTATACATACACCCTGATTATCAACAAAAAACGGCACAATACATTTGCCTGAAGATTGATTTTTATTGGTGTATTCTTCTATTAACAAACCTCTGATATCATATATTTCAATTATAACTTCACTTTTTTGGGTTAATGTATATTCAATATTAAATTGACCCTGAAAAGGATTGGGATATGCACGAGCCAATGAATGACTTTTCACAATAGTATTCATGCCTTGTTCATGATAAAGCGTATTCATAACAACATTTGACAGCGATTCTTCATATAATGTTCCGGCCGATTTTTTGTCAGCACTAATGTCACAGGGATGATCTTTTTCTACTGAAAGGAAATAATACATAATATCTTCTGTCACATTGTCATCAATATACCGGATAAATGCATCATCGGGATTCCCTGATATGGTTGTAATATTTTCTATTCCAGTAGTTATTGAATAACGATATAAATTATAAGTAGTATAATAAAAACCTTCATAATGTTCCCATATCAACATCATAGTATTATCATCAAAATCAGGAGCACCTGTTAAATGAATGGTTTTATGAATAAAACTTGAGGCCTTGGATTCATTTCCACACAAGTCAACAGCAGATACTTTGTATTGATAACTACGCAATGAAGCATTGCTGAGTGTGTCTTTATAAATAGAATGTTCGCTTGCATCCACATTGCCTATCTGTTGAAATGTACCCTCCCTGATATCCTTATAAATATTATAGGATACAATCGATGGATCATTTATATGATTCCAAAGGACAAGGTTATTATTGTCAGCTGTATCTGTAGTCACCATGCATATTTGTGGAGTTGAAGGTAATCTTTTGGCGATTTTTGCACTGGTTATGCTATTACATCCGACGCTATCCGTTACAGTAATTGTATATGCACCGGCTTGTAAAGATTGTAAATCTTGTTGGTTTGTTCCATTAGACCAAAAGATATCATAAGGCATCGGACTGCTTACAGTTGTATGTATCTTACCTGAGAAAGTATTACAATCTGTATTCACGACAGAATCAATAGAGATAACCGGCCCGTCTTTACTTGAAATATTTGCAGAAGTTGTTGTGGTGCATCCGTTCATATCTGTTACAGTGACCGTGTAGGTTCCTGCCGATTTACCGGTTAATAAGGAATCTGTTGAGCCATCGTTCCATTCAAAATGATAAGGCGGAGTGCCACCTGTAACACTTACTGCAATTTTTCCGGTATCAAGTGCACATGAAGCATTGATTGTTGATGAAACAGTCTGCATAGAAACAGGTTCAACCAAATTATAAGATTGTGACACCATGCATCCTGTTGCATCTTCAACAGTAACCCGATAAATGCCTGCCTCAAGGCCACGGATCGTTTCTTCATCTGATCCGTTTGACCATGAAACATAATAAGGGGTTGTCCCTCCTGTTATTGTAATTTCAATTTCACCATCATTGGCATCTTTGCACGAAAGATGAGAAATGGTTTCTGCTATTTCAATTGAACCAGAGTCATTGACATTAAATGTTTTGTATTTTATATTGTCTAATCCATCTTTAACCTGCACACTATATTGTCCTGAAGATAGATTATTTATTGCCATTGTCGTATCACCGGTTGACCATAATACATAAAAAGGCGGAACCCCACCATGAATTTGCACAGATGCCGCTCCTTGTTCTTCACCACATGTTGTATGCGAAACCCGGACATCAAAAGTATAACAATAAGAAGAATCTGTAAATACTGTAATGGTGTCGCTGATTGCACATCCATTCTCTTTAAAAGACACGATGTATTCATTCGTGTGATCAGGTGTTACATCAATTTTGGAAAGCGTATCTCCTGTACTCCAATAGAAACCTGTGCCACCGAAAACATAAAGAGGGACAGTGGTGCCCGGACAAACATATTGATCATTTCTTGTAGAAATGTTTTCTTGTGTAGGATGAATCAAAATGGAATCATAAACGTCTTTGAGTGCAAAAGGCTGTGGAGCAAATTTATGGCAGTCATGTTGTCCGATCAATTCCAAATAAGCATAATGTTTTCCTCCGTTCTTATATGTATATTGACCATGTTGAACGGGCATTTGAAGCGAATCTATAAAAACAGTATCAGTACTGGTTCCAATATCTTCTCCTGTTAATTTATGAACATCATAATGCCATATATATTTTTCCAAATTTTCCAGGCGCAGAGAATCTATCATAAAATTCACTGTATCTCTTATACATTTTGATGATGTATCAATATAAAAATCTGCATAAGGCCCTTGTATATCTATAAAATCGGCCTTGAAGGCTGTATCTCTACAACCGTATTCATTGGTTACAATTAGTTTGACATCATATTGGCCGGACATATGGTAAGTATGAATAGGATTTTTTTTGACATGACCGGGATGATTTTCATAATTTATACTTTCTTTCTCATCTCCAAACAACCAAAAATAACTTGATATACTATCTCCTTTGCTATCTGTTGAATCATAAAAGGATATAAGAGCCGGATAACATGGCGTAGTTGTCGAAATAGGATAAAAATTGGCTTCAGGGTAGGGAGATACGTGGATATCATATATTGTTTTTTCTACAAAACCATCAGCATCAGCAATTTCATAAATAACCTTAAAATCCCCGGTATCCGTATATGTATGTGTAGGATTTTTTTGAATGCTCGTAGCACCATCTCCAAATGACCAAATCCGGTTTACGATTTCAGCTTCTCCTTGTGTAGATTCGTCCTGGAAATGTACAGTAAGCGGAACACAACCCGATGAAGGCGATGCAGAAAAATTGACTGTGGGTTGTCCAAGAGTTGATAAAAAACTACTAAAACATAGCACTATAAAATATATCTTTTTAAAATTCATGACAATTTAATTTTAAATGTTAACAATTTATACACTATTCTATCACGCTTAGAATTTCATGTAATCACCTAATTTAACTCATTAATATTCTAAGTCTGTATTTTAATATTACAAATAAAAGATAAAATTACGACTTTTTTGGGAATAATGAACCGAGCCATGACATTTTTTTTTGCACACACTCAATGATTACTAACAATCTATTTAGATCACACATAGTCAATAAATTAAACTCATGCCGAACTCCATCTGACCATTAAAAATTAAATTATAAACATATGATCCGAGCCATGACAATTTTATTGACACACACGAGCATGATTATTAATAATCTGTTT